>JAUUNJ010000002.1 GCA_030844625.1 Roseburia sp.
AGAAGGCAGGATATGAACCGGAGAAAGATTTTATGATTGCAATGGATGCAGCATCAAGTGAATGGAAGGGAACAAAAAAGGGAGAATACATATTGCCGAAGGCAGGAACAAAATTCACTACATCAGAGCTGATTGAGCACTGGAAGAAAATTGTAGAAAAATACCCAATAATATCCATTGAAGACGCACTGGATGAAGAAGACTGGGAAGGATGGGAACTCTTAACAAAGGAACTTGGCGACAAAGTACAGTTGGTTGGCGATGATTTGTTTGTTACGAACACAGAGAGGTTAAAGAAAGGAATCCAGCAGGGATGTGGAAATTCAATTCTTATTAAACTGAATCAGATCGGTTCAGTATCTGAGACCCTTGAGGCTATAAAGATGGCTCATAAGGCGGGGTACACAGCAATATCATCACATCGTTCAGGGGAAACCGAGGATACTACCATTGCAGACCTTGCAGTTGCTTTAAATACCTGCCAGATTAAAACAGGAGCACCGAGCAGAACAGAAAGAGTTGCAAAATATAATCAACTGCTTCGAATAGAGGAAGAACTTGGGGATGGCGGTGTGTATCCGGGAATAAATGCATTTAATGTAAAAAGAAAATAATTTGTTGTGGTGATGATATGCCGATACAGGAAATAATGAGATTGAGGAACTCCTGCAGTGAAGAGATGAGAATGTCCGTACAGCTTGCCATACACTGCGCACCGCTTTTAAGAGGAAGTAAAATGGCAAACATAATCACTGTTTCTGCTGAAGAATTTTCAGAGGTGGGAAAGCTCCTGACAGGAACAAATATTTCATATCTATTTTTGAAATCAGGGGAAGAAAGAGTGATATTATATTTATATCGCCATAATCAACTGAAAGAATATTTGTTTGAAAAAGATGTGAGAGAGTTTTTAAAGTCATATGGATATGATGGGGAAAATATGGATGAAATGCTTAATATGCTATCCCAAAGGGTTATGTTATATGGAGGCAAAAAAATAGAATTTCCTCACGAGATAGGTATCTTTTTAGGTTATCCCCTTATTGATGTGCAAGGATATCTGAAAAATTCAGGAAAAAACTTTGAACATTCAGGATATTGGAAAGTTTATCATAATGTACAGGGGGCAAAAAATCTGTTCAGACAGTATGATAAAGAGCGAGAAGTGACGTTGCAGGAAATAATAGCAGGAAAAACTATAAGGGAAATAGCAGTATAAATATTTCAAAAGGAAAGAAATAACATGTACGCGTGGTACGCAGAAAGGAAATAGAATGAGTAAGGTTAATATTGTTTATTGGAGTGGAACAGGAAATACAGAGGCGATGGCAAACTATATTGCTCAAGGAGTTCAGGAAGCCGGAGCAGAAGGAGTTCTTCTTCCGGTTTCTGCCGCAAATGCAGATGAGTTAAAAAAGGAAAAGGCCTTTGCGCTGGGATGTCCGTCAATGGGGGCTGAGCAGTTGGAAGAGATGGATATGGAGCCGTTTATGTGTGAACTTGAGACAGGGATTGCCGGAAAGCAGATTGTTCTCTTTGGTTCTTATGGATGGGGAAATCAGGAATGGATGCGCGATTGGGAGCAGCGCGTTGCAGAAGCGGGAGCAACGGTAATAAACGGTGAAGGGATTGCCGTAAACGATGCGCCGGATGATGATGCGGCAGAAAGATGTAAAGATGCCGGGCGTGCATTGGCAGGACTTGTAAAATAATTAACTCCTTTAAAATTTTATATTGGGTTGTCCGTAACTGTCACAAAGTAAGGATTGGCAAAAAAGTTTTTTGTTATATTTACTTTGTGGCAGTTATTTTTTATATAAAAAAATAATATTTTCTTGACATGTATTATAGAAGTGCTATAATAAAAACAAACATATGAACAAATGCTCATATGAAGATATGTGAAAGGAAGGAATAATTATATGAAAAAGACTTATAAGATTGATGTAGATTGTGCTAATTGTGCAAATAAGATGGAGGAGGCAACAAAGAAGACATCAGGTGTAAAAGATGCAACTGTGAACTTTATGACATTAAAAATGTCTGTTGAATTTGAAGATGGAGCAGAACCTAAGGAGGTAATGCAGGAAGTATTAAAGAATTGTAAAAAAGTGGAGGATGATTGCGAAATTTTCCTTTAAATTTATGAAGAATCACATGAAAAATATAATAACGGGAGAAACTTTATATAATGGTTTCTCTCGTTAACTATATATAGAAGCACTTTTAAGGAGAGTGGATTATATATGAAAAAAAAGCAGAAAAAAGTATTAATTCGAATTATTGTTGCGGCATTACTGATTATTGTGCTCTCATTGTTACCGTTAAAAGGATATCTAGAATTCTTATTGTTTATGATACCATATCTTACCATTGGATATGATATTCTCATAAAAGCGGTTAAGGGTATTTTAAACAGGCAGGTTTTTGACGAAAACTTTCTTATGGCAGTTGCCACTGTGGGAGCTATTGCTCTCGGTGATTATAAAGAGGGCGTAGCAGTTATGCTTTTCTATCAGATTGGTGAATTGTTCCAGAGCTATGCAGTGGGAAAAAGCCGAAGAAATATAAGTGAACTTATGGATATAAGACCTGATTATGCTAATATTGAAAATCAGGATGGCGGACTGGAACAGGTGGATCCGGATGAAGTAGAAATTGGAAGTATTATCGTAGTAAAGCCGGGCGAAAAAATACCAATTGACGGTATTATAACAGAAGGAAAAACAACACTGAATACAAGTGCCCTGACAGGGGAAAGTGTTCCGAGAAAAGTCAGTGAGGGGGATGAGGTAATCAGTGGTTGTATCAATATGACAGGTGTTATGAAAATAAAGACCATAAGAGAATTTGGCGAATCTACAGTATCAAAAATTTTGGATCTGGTGGAAAATGCCAGTTCAAAAAAATCAAGGTCTGAGAATTTTATAACAAAATTTGCCAGATATTATACACCGGCGGTATGCTACGGCGCAGTTGCACTTGCCATTTTGCCACCGGTTGTCAGAATGGCATTTCTGGGAATTGCACCTGAGTGGGGAGATTGGATTTTCAGAGCTTTAACATTTCTTGTTATAAGCTGTCCATGTGCTCTGGTAATCAGCATTCCTCTTAGCTTTTTTGCAGGAATCGGCGGTGCAAGCAATGCCGGTGTTCTTGTAAAAGGGTCCAATTATCTGGAGACTCTTTCCCAGACAAAATACGTGGTCTTTGATAAAACCGGAACTATGACAGAAGGCGTTTTTGAAGTAAGTGGAGTTCATCACAATACAATGAGCCGTGAAAAACTTTTGGAGTATGCGGCTCTGGCAGAAAGTTTTTCAGATCATCCTATCAGTAAAAGTCTTAAAAAGGCTTACGGAATGCCGGTTGACAAAAACAGGGTTACGGATGTGGAGGAAATCAGCGGAAACGGTGTCATGGCAAAGGTGGATGGAATTGTTGTGGCAGCAGGGAATGCCAAGCTGATGAAAAGAATAGGTGTAGAGTATGATGAGTGTCACAGTGTGGGAACTGTTGTCCATATGGCAGTAGATGGAGTTTATGCCGGACACATTCTTATATCTGATGTTATGAAACCGAATGCCAAAAAAGCAATACAGACATTGAAAAAGACCGGAGTTAAAAAGACAGTAATGCTTACCGGAGATATGAGGAAAGTTGCGGAGCATGTGGCATCGGAACTTGGAATTGATGAGGTTTACAGCGAACTTCTTCCTGCCGATAAGGTGAATAAAATAGAAACCATTATTGCAGAAAAGAATGAAAAGGAAAAAGTTGCATTCGTAGGAGATGGAATTAATGATGCTCCGGTACTTTCCAGAGCTGATGTGGGAATTGCAATGGGAGCGCTGGGGTCAGACGCGGCAATTGAGGCAGCAGACATTGTTCTTATGGATGATGATCCTTTGAAAATTTCCAAAGCAATCAGAATCTCAAGGAAGTGTATCCGCATTGTATATGAAAATATTTATTTTGCCATAGGAATTAAAGCTGTGTGCCTTATTCTGGGCGCTATCGGAATTGCAAATATGTGGGCAGCCATTTTTGCAGATGTGGGAGTAATGGTTATTGCAGTTTTAAATGCAATCAGAGCATTGAATGTTAAAAAATTATAGGTATAATATAAATAGAGGGAAAAGCAATCGCTTGGGGTTTTGGTGTCCCAAGCGATACTTTTATACAATAAAGTGAATTTTGAAACTTAAAAATATTGGGATGAAATTAAAAGAGGAGAATATTATGGATAGAAATGATATAGAATGTTGCGAAACAGAAGAGCTTCATGAAGAATTGCTGGAAATCGTTAATGAAAAGATGCCGGCTGAGGAAGAATTATATGATTTGGCAGAATTATTTAAGGTGTTTGGAGACTCTACCAGAATCCGTATTTTGTTTGTTCTATTCGAAGCCGAAGTATGTGTTTGTGATTTGGCAGAGGCACTTAATATGACACAGTCAGCCATCTCTCATCAATTAAGAATACTGAAACAGAATAAACTGGTCAAAAGCAGAAGAGAGGGAAAATCTATTTTTTATTCTCTGGCTGATTCTCACGTAAGAACGATTATTAATCAGGGATTGGAGCATATAGAAGAAGATTAATGGATAATGCATTTGGAAGTAAGTGGCTTATCTGTTCTATTTGCAACTGCAGTCTTATCAGGGCTGTAAATTATTAAGAAAAAAAATCTATTATTTAAACTTAAGTCAACTTGGCGTATAATATTGCTATAATAATTATATGAAGAGTGAGAAGAGAGGTGTTTCCATGGGAAATAAAATAGAAACAGAGATTGCAGATATTGTGGGAAACATTTTGGAAGATTATCAGAATGGAAGAACGATAGATCAAATAGAAATTTTTGATCAGCCTGACACAGAGATTGTGGTGGATATGATCGATAAACTGTTAAAAATAATTTTTCCGGGGTTTTTCCGGGATAAATCTTATCGATTCTATAATATGAACAGCCGTCTGACTGTTCTGATCGAGGATGTAATGTTTAATCTGAACCGTCAGATTGCAACTGCCCTAAGGCAGATCCCGGATCATATGAACATGCAGGATGAGGAGAGAATTGTTAAAGCAGAGAGACTTTGCCTTGAGTTCTTTAAGAAAATCCCCAAAATCAGAGAATATGTGGAGACGGATGTGCAGGCTTTTTTTGATGGTGATCCTGCAGCATATAATAGAAATGAGATTATACTTTCCTATCCGGGACTGTATGCCATTACAGTAAATCGAATAGCCCATGAATTATTTTTGCTGTCAGTTCCGTTGATTCCGAGAATTATGACGGAGCATGCACACAGCAAGACCGGAATTGACATTCATCCCGGTGCTACCATTGGCAAATACTTTTTTATTGACCATGGAACAGGTATTGTTGTGGGTGAAACCACAATTATAGGAGAAAATGTGAAAGTATATCAGGGTGTGACCATTGGAGCTTTATCCACAAGAGGTGGACAGCGGTTAAAAGGTGTCAAAAGGCATCCTACCATCGAAGATAATGTTACAATTTATTCCGGAGCATCCATTCTTGGAGGAGAGACCCTTATAGGAAAGGGATCTGTTATTGGAAGTAATGCGTTTATTACCAGTTCCATTGCTCCGGGTACACGGGTAAGCATCAAGAATCAGGAACTGAATATGAAATCGGGAAATGATGTTCAGGCAACGGATTTTAATCAGGATGAAGCATGGTTTTATGTGATATAGGATTAAAGGAAAAGAATGGATGTTATAATTTTACTTTTGCTGCCTGAATTTATATAGAATGCAAAAACTGTAAATTAACAAAGAATTAAGCGTGCCATTGTCAATGTGGGAAGAAAAATACATTGTACGGCTGGTGCGCTTTTTTGTATTTACTAAATATTTATTTGACACTTTGGCATAGTAAGGTTACAATCCTAGTAGCCTGATAGGAATAAAAGAATTTACGAAAAATTATCATGGAGGTATGAATTATGAAAGTACATATTTCAAGAGAGAAGGCATTTGAACTATTAAAAAAATATAATAAGGAGCCATTTCATATACAGCATGCATTGACAGTGGAGGGTGTTATGAAGTGGTATGCCAGGGAATTAGGGTATGGAGAGGATGCAGAATATTGGGGTATCGTAGGTTTATTACATGACATTGATTTTGAACAGTATCCGGATCAGCATTGCATTAAAGCACCCCAATTATTGAGAGAAGGCGGAGTGGGAGAGGATATTATACACGCAGTGTGCAGTCACGGCTATGAGCTGACTGTCGATGTTAAGCCGGAGCATGAAATGGAAAAGGTTTTGTATGCGGTAGATGAACTTACAGGACTGATTGGAGCAGCAGCTTTAATGAGACCATCAAAAAGTGTTCAGGATATGGAAGTGAAATCTGTGAAAAAGAAATATAAAAGTGTAAATTTTGCTGCAGGATGTTCCAGAGAGGTAATACAAAGGGGTGCAGATATGCTGGGATATGAACTGAGTGATTTGATTGGAAAGACGATTCTGGCAATGAGGTCCTGTGAACAGGAAATAGCAGATTTTATGACCTCTTTTGAATAAGATATAGGTATAATAGATTTACATAATTTTGAGTAATTATAGTATAAATATGGAGGAAAGATGTTAAATCAATTTTCAAGAACAGAATTATTAATTGGAAAAGAAAATATGGAGCGTCTTAAGAATGCCAGAGTGGCGGTATTTGGCATTGGCGGAGTGGGAGGATATACAGTTGAGGCACTGGCAAGAAGCGGAGTGGGCACATTAGATTTGATTGATGATGACAAGGTCTGTCTTACCAATATTAACCGTCAGATTATAGCGACAAGAAGAACTGTCGGACAATATAAGGTGGATGTGGAAAAAGAACGAATTCTGGATATTAACCCGGATGCAGTTGTGAATACGCATAAGACTTTTTATATGCCGGATACAGCAGACCAGTTTGATTTTACACAGTATGATTATGTGGTGGATGCCATTGATACGGTGACGGGGAAGATTCAACTGGTGCTTGCAGCCCAGGAGGCGGGTGTGCCAATCATCAGTTCTATGGGTGCCGGAAATAAAATGGATCCCACAGCCTTTGAGGTGGCAGATATATATAAGACATCTGTCTGTCCGTTAGCAAAAGTTATGAGACGTGAACTGAAAAAACGTGGCGTAAAAAAATTGAAAGTTGTTTATTCCAGAGAAAAGGCATTAATCCCCATAGATGATATGGCAATCAACTGCAGGACAAACTGTATCTGTCCTCCGGGAACAGAGAGAAAGTGTACACAGAGACGGCAGGTTCCGGGCAGCAATGGATTTGTTCCATCAGTAGTGGGACTCATTATGGGAGGAGAAGTGATAAAAGATTTATCTGATCCGAAATATATGGCCCAGTGTAATCCACAGTAGTTTCTGTAAGGATAGAATATTGGGATTAACAGGAGGCAGAGAGGGCAATATGAAAACAGAGAGTAAATTGCAAAAATTAAAAGAATATTTAGAGAGTCTTGGTAGTGTGGCAGTTGCTTTTTCCGGAGGGGTGGACTCCACGTTTTTGTTAAAGGTGGCACATGATATATTAGGAGATAAAGTGATTGCTGTGACCGCCAGATCCTGTTCATTTCCAGAGAGGGAATTAAACGAGGCAAAAGAATTTTGCAAAAAGGAAGGAATAAAGCATATTATCATTGACTCCCAGGAACTGGATATAGAAGGATTCCGCAATAATCCAAAGAATCGGTGTTATATCTGTAAGAAAGAATTGTTTGGGAAGATAATCTGTGTGGCAAAAGAAAATAACATAGAAAATATTGCGGAGGGCTCCAATATAGATGACAATGGCGATTACAGACCTGGACTTCAGGCAGTGGCAGAATTGAATGTTAAGAGCCCGCTTAGATATTCTGATCTGTCAAAAAAAGAAATTAGAGAATTGTCAAAAAATCTCGATTTGCCCACTTGGGAGAAACAGTCTTTTGCATGTCTTGCGTCAAGATTTGTTTATGGGGAAACTATTTCTGAGGAAAAATTGGGGATGGTAGATAAGGCGGAGCAGCTTCTTCTGGATTTGGGATTTCATCAGGTAAGGGTTCGCATCCATGACAGAATGGCAAGAATTGAAATAGAACCGGAAGAGTTTGAAAAGTTAATTCGGGAAGATATAAGAAAACAAATTGTAGCCAGATTTAAAGAGTATGGATTTACATATATTTCAATGGATCTTCTGGGATATAGAACCGGAAGTATGAATGAAATAATATAGAAAAATTTTATAAGTAAGAGATTATACAGTCAAAGAGAAAAAGGTGCAAAAGGCACCTTTTTCTTGTACCAATAATACATAGTTGACAAATAGGAATTATAGTAATAAAATACCATTAATCTGTATAACCTAGTAAATGAGTAGGAGATAATAGGAGGAGTTATGAAACTTTCAAAAAAGAGTAGATATGGACTTACCGCTTTAATAGATTTATCCATTAATTCAAAACACGGACATGTTGCACTGAGCAGTATTGCAGAGAAAAATGGAATTTCTCCTCAGTATTTGGAACAGGTATTTGCAGCTCTTAGAAGAGCCGGAATTATTAAGAGTATCAAAGGTGCCCAGGGCGGATATTTATTAAATAATGATCCGAAGAAAATTACGGTGGCATCAATACTGAAAGCGCTTGATGGAAATTACAGAATAGAAGATGAGGAAATTTCTGAGAACAGTGATAATCCGGGAATTGCTATTACAATACAGAACACAGTAATTGACAAAATAAATGAAAAAATGGATGATATATTAGAAAATCTTACATTAGCTGATTTGGAGAGCAGTTATCAGGACTATAACAAGTATAATCAGCATATGTATTATATTTAAGGGCGTGGAAAATCCCACTCAGAGCGGGGTTCTTCTGCGGAAAGGTGAGGGAACTTTAAATAGGAACTTTAAAGTTCTCTTTTAATAATAAGGAAAGTCCCCTTAGGGCAAGTCATTTGAGGAAAGATGAGGGGTGTTGAAAATGGCAGATCAGAAGATTGTTAAAAGTAAATATATGTTTAACGGACAGTTTGGTATAGAAAAAGAAAGCCTGAGGGTGAATGAGGAAGGATATTTATCACATACAAATCATCCTTTTATGGATATTCCTAATATTGACAGGGATTTTTGTGAAAATCAGATAGAGATTATCACAGATGTGTGTGACAGTGTAGATGAAGTATATGATCAACTGACCTACTTTCATAATCTTGCAGTGAAAAGACTTTATAATTTGGAATCAGGAAAAGAGTACGTGTGGAATTTTTCAAACCCACCTTACGTCAGGGGAGAAGTGGATGTTCCCATTGCTAAGTTTGATGGTAAGTTAAGGGGTAAAGAGGTCTACAGGGAGTATTTAGCTTCCAAATATGGAAAGAAAAAAATGCTTTTTTCAGGAATTCATTTTAATTTTTCGTTCTCAGAAGATTATTTGAGGGAACTGTTCGAACAAAGTGATGAAGAGGAATATAAAAAATTTAAAGACAGCTTGTATCTTAATCTGGCAAAACAGGTAACAAGATATGCCTGGCTTATCGTATATTTAATGTCTGCAAGCCCTCTGATGGATGGTTCTTATTTGCGAGATGAAGATATAGGAAAAGACATTCTGAGCCCATATGCATCAGGAAGATGCAGTGAGATAGGATATTGGAATGATTTTGTACCTGTTCTCAATTATGAAAATCTGAATGACTATGTGAATAGTATTCAAAGTTATGTGGATTCAGGACAGTTAAAATCTTCCGCAGAGCTTTATTATCCGGTAAGACTTAAGCCGACAGGCGAAAATACTTTGGAGAATTTAAGGGATAAAGGTATAAATCATATTGAACTTAGAAGCATTGATTTAAATCCTTTATCGGATATAGGTCTAAAAAAAGAAGACGTGGAGTTTTTACATCTTTTTCTTTTGTATCTGACCTCTTTGGATGATAAAGAGTTTGAGGTGTTTGAGCAGGTTATGGCAATTAAAAATGTGAAAAAAGCGGCTTTGTTCAATGACAGTAAAATTCAGATCGAGACCGGATGGAATCAATCGGGCAATATAAGAGATTTGGCACGGGAAGTATTAGAAAGCATAGAGACCTTTTATCATAATCTGGGCGAAGAGGCAGCAGTAGATACAATTCATTACCAGAAAAATAAAGTAATAAATCCACAGCACAGATATGCAATGAAGATTATGAAGACGTATAAGAATAACTATGTAAGGCAGGGAATAGAGATGGCTGAAGCATATGTAAGGAGAGGTAAGAAAGATGTGTGAAGTATTTGGTTATTGCAGTAGGGAAGGCTACGAAATAAACGATTACTTAAAGGAGTTTTATAGTCACAGTTATGCTCATCCCAACGGATGGGGGCTGGCTTGTCTGGAGGGAAATGAGGCATTTTTGGAAAAAGAACCTTTACAGGCAACAAAAAGTAATTATCTGAAAGAGAGATTA
The DNA here is from genome assembly GCA_030844625.1 of Roseburia sp. GTDB lineage: Bacteria > Bacillota > Clostridia > Lachnospirales > Lachnospiraceae > Eubacterium_G. Next base: position 10,477 of record JAUUNJ010000002.1, read on the forward strand.
TCCCAGCCGGTGATTGCAAAAAATGTGTTTGCCCATATAAGATATGCTACAATCGGTAATGTGGAATATAAGAACTGTCATCCATATACAAAAAAAGATAATAGCGGAAGGCGATGGACTGAGATACATAATGGTACTATTTTTGATTTTCCACCATTATACAAATATGTGAAAATTCAAAAGGGTGATACGGACAGTGAGAGGATATTATTATATCTGGTAGATAAAATTAATCAGGCAGAGACCGGCGGCAAAAAATTAGGTGGACGGGAGAGGTTTACAATTCTGGACTGCCTAATCGGGAATATGGCGAAAGGAAATAAACTGAATATCATTTTATTTGATGGGAAATATATGTATGTTCATACAAATTATAAAAAATCGCTGTATTATCTGGAAAAAAACGGTGCAATGTTTTTTTCCACACAACCTTTAAGTAAAGAGGACTGGAAGCAGGTACCATTTACCAGACTTATGGCGTATAAGGATGGAAAGGTTGCTTTTGAAGGGACAGATCATGGAAATGAGTACTTTGACAGTGAGGAAGATATGAAATTTATATATCAGAATTTCTCACAATTGTAAAAGGAAAGTCTGTTTAGGACAAAGGAAAAGTCCTTTGTCCCAAGATTATAATATATGTATGAATGTAAGAAAAAGAACGGATAAAAATGTTCTGTGATATGAAGTGGAGTTATTATGGTACAACAGGAAGTAGTAAAGCAAAGGTTATATGATAAATATATAGAGCCGACAAAAAAGAAGAGAGAAGAATTTATTGGAATCGAAATAGAAATGCCCATATTGAATCTTAATAAAGCTGCTGTGGATTTTGAAAAAATTCATCAGATTACCAGAAATTTTATGAAAAAATTTAGGTTTGAAGCAGAGGGCGTAGACGATGAGGGAAACATCAATGCGGCAGTGGATCGAAAGACAGGGGATATTCTGTCTTATGACTGTTCCTATAACAATCTGGAATTATCTTTTGGAAAGGGAAAGGATATAAACACACTGTATGAAAGATTTAAAAGATACTACAAATATCTTGAAAAAGAATTGTCGGAATATAATTATACATTAACGGGAATGGGTGTGAATCCATACAGAATATATAATAAAAATGTGCCGATACCTAATGGAAGATACAGAATGCTCTTTCATCATTTAAATTCATATAAGAAATATGAGGAGATGCCAAAGCATTTTCATGATTACCCGGGATATGGAACTTTTTCCAGTGCATCACAGGTGCAGTTGGATGTAGATTATGATGATTTGCTTGTGACAATAGAAGCTTTTTCAAAGCTGGAGCCTGTGAAAGCACTGCTTTTTTCTAATTCCGTACTTTTAGGTGAACATGAGGAATTGTTATGCTGCAGAGATGCTTTTTGGGAGAATAGCACTCATGGTATCAATCCCCATAACATAGGAATGTTTGAATGTGAATTTGAAAGCATTGAAGATTTGATGGCGTATATTCAGTCCACAAGTATTTATTGTGTGGAAAGAGATGAAAAATATATTAACTTTCCTCCGATAAACATTATGGAATATTTTAAGAAGGATTTTGTTACCGGAGAATATTTTGACGGCAGGGAATATAAAGAAATTGATGTAATACCAAGAATAGAAGATATTGATTATCTTAGAACTTTTAAGTTTGAAGATTTGACTTTCAGGGGAACCATAGAGTTTAGAAGTGTGTGCTGTCAGCCCATAAAGGATAGTATGCTGGTTGCGGCGTTTCATTTGGGACTGATAAAACAGGCACATAAATTAAAAGAAATATTTGATCATGATTATGTGATATATCATCATGGATATACTGCAACAGAACTTAGAAAAATGTTTGTAAGAAGTGATATCCCCGATTTTGTCAATTCGGATGAACTGTATGAACTGGCAAAGAAGGTTGTGGATTTATCAAGAGAAGGTCTTGTAAAAAGAGGCCTTGGTGAAGAGAAGTATTTAGAACCTTTATATGAAAGAATAAGCAGCAGAACCAACCCGGCAAAACGAATGCTTAAGCTGCTTGAGGGCGGCCAAAATTTGGAAGAAATAGTTTTAGCATACGGAAAAGTTTAGAAAACGCAGCAGGAAGATGCCATCGTATTTTCTTCCTGCTATGTTGCAGGGAAGGAGAATTTTAATATGGAATATAAAATAGAAACACGATGTATACACGGAGAGAAAGCGGAGAATGATCATCCTTATGGAGCTGTATCAGTTCCCATATACCAGACAGCAACCTTTTCCCATCCGGGAATCGGGGAGACAACCGGACATAATTATACGAGGGAGAGCAATCCTACAAGGGATGAATTGGAGCATATTATATCTTCGCTGGAGGGGGCTATAGATACTGTTGCCTGTTCCAGCGGAATGGCAGCTATAAGGTTGTGCCTTGAGTTGTTTGATCTTGGGGATCACATTATATGTACCGATGATTTGTATGGAGGTTCCGTTCGCCTTTTTGATTCTGTGGGGAAAACCCACGGTTTGGAGTTTTCTTATGTAGATACATCTGATCTTACTCAGGTGGAAAATGCCATTAAAGAAAATACGGCAGCATTTTATATTGAGACACCAAGTAATCCCACAATGAAGGTCACGGACTTGGAGGCAATTATAAAACTGGCAAAGAAACATAATATTTATGTTGCAGTAGATAATACATTTTTGTCCCCGTATTTTCAGAATCCTCTGAAACTGGGTGCTGATGCAGTAATTCACAGCGGAACAAAATTTTTGGGTGGTCACAATGATACGCTGGCAGGATTTTTTTCTACTAACAACCAGTATGTGGCAGACAAACTAAGATTTTTATATAAAACAACAGGAAGTACATTGTCACCTTTTGACAGTTTCCTATTGATAAGAGGAATTAAAACACTTTCAGTCAGAATGGAAAAGCAGCAGCAGAATGCATTAGAGATTGCCCGGTGGCTGAAAGAACAGGACAAAATTGTACAGGTTTATTATGTGGGATTGCCGGAACATCCGGGATATGAGATTAATAAAAAACAGTCCAGAGGCTTTGGAAGCATGATATCATTCAGAACAGACACAGAGCAGACTGCAAGAAGAATTTTGGAAAAACTGAAACTGATTGCATTTGCGGAAAGTCTTGGAGGTGTTGAGTCACTGATTACATATCCAATGATTCAGACTCATGGAGATGTGCCGGTTCAGGAAAGAGAGAGATTGGGAATTACTGAAAATTTTCTAAGAATGTCTGTAGGGATTGAAAACACAGATGATTTGATTGCAGATTTAAAACAGGCACTGGAGGACTAGATATGAAAGTGGATTTTGACAGGATAATTGAGAGAAAGGGAACAAACTGTTTAAAATATGATTTCGCAAAAGAGCGGGGAATGAGCGAAGATGTCCTTCCGCTGTGGGTGGCAGATATGGATTTTCCAACGGCACCGGAAATTTTAGACAGGCTGCATAGGACGGTAGACCACGGGATTTTTGGATATTCTGAGGGGAAAGAGGCATATTTTGAAGCTGTTAAGAGCTGGTATAAGGAGAATTTTGACTGGGAAATAAAGAGAAACTGGCTTATAAAAACGCCTGGTGTAGTATTTGGTCTTGCCATGGCAGTCAAAGCATTTACCAAAGTGGGGGATAGTGTGCTGATCCAGCAGCCGGTCTACTACCCTTTCAGCGAAGTCATTGAAGATAACAACAGAAAATTAATAAATAATTCTTTGAAAAATGTAGATGGACATTATGAAATAGATTTTGAAGATTTCGAAAAGAAAATAAAGGATAATAATATTAAGCTGTTTATTCTGTGTAACCCTCATAATCCGGTAGGACGTGTATGGAAGCGGGAAGAACTGTTAAAAATAGGAGATATCTGTTTGAAAAATCATGTGATTGTTGTCAGCGACGAAATACACAGTGATTTTATTTATCCGGGTTATAAACATACAGTTTTTGCATCGCTTTCAAAAGAAATTGCAGATATTACAATTACATGTACTGCACCGAGTAAAACCTTTAATCTGGCAGGGCTTCAGATTTCAAATATCTTTGTTTCCAATGTGGAACTGAAAAGAAAGTTAAAAAAAGAAATAGCTGCTGCCGGTTACAGTCAGGTTAATATCATGGGATTAGCGGCATGTCAGGCTGCCTATGAAGAAGGGAAAGAGTGGCTTGACCAATTAAAAGATTACCTTATGGAAAATGTTAATTTTGTGAGAAATTATTTAAAAGATAATATACCGCAGGTGAAGCTGACGGAGCCGGAAGGAACCTATCTGATCTGGCTTGATTTCAGAGAGCTTAACCTTGAGGATAAGCAATTGGAAGATTTGATAGTAAACAGAGCAAAACTGTGGCTTGATAGTGGTTCCATATTCGGTGATGATGGAAAAGGGTATCAGAGAATCAACATAGCCTGTCCCAGAGCAATCCTCAAGCAGGCAATGGAGCAGTTGAAGAGAGCTGTGGACAGTCTGTAAACAAAATTTATAAAAAAATCATTTTTTTGTTGACAAAAGAATGTGTTAATAGTATAATTCCTATTGTTCCTATGGGAAATAAAGGAATTAAAAAGCGAAGGAGAAGAAACATGTTTAAGAATTTGATAAGCAGTTTAAAAATCAATATTGTTTGTATGTGTGAGATGTGTTGCTGTTTCGACATGTCTTGTTGCTGCTGTTCAAAAATAAATATGCTTCCTATCCGGCGACTGCATGAATGTGATTTTTTTATGGAATGAAACATATTATGCAATTAAGAATATGATGTTTACAAAAGGGAAGCGAATTAACGTTTCCCTTTTTTTAATGATTACATTAAATCCAGTGTAAACATTAAACTTCAAAGGAATATTTATATTCATATAGGTTTTTTGCAAAATAATACGGAAAGGTAGTGAGAGTTTGGATACAGCATTTATAAAAGAATATGCACCGATGTATGTTGAAGCTGCAAAGCTGACAATCGGTATTGCATTGGTGGGAATTATTCTTTCGTTGATAATTGGACTTATCTGTTCAATAATTCAGTATTACAAGGTACCCGCATTTAAAAGAATTGTAGCTGTTTATATTGAACTTTCACGGAATACACCTCTGTTAGTACAACTGTTTTTATTATATTTTGGACTTCCAAAGGTGGGAATAAAATTAGGTTCCGTAACATGTGCAATTATAGGGTTAAGTTTTCTTGGCGGAAGTTATATGGCGGAAGCTTTTCGAAGCGGTCTGGAATCCATTGAAAAGAATCAATTGGAATCAGGGCTCAGTATAGGGTTAAGCCACTGGCAGGTCATGACAAATGTGATATTTCCGCAGGCTTTGTCCATATCTATTCCGGCATTGTGTGCCAATATTATTTTTTTAATCAAGGAAACTTCCGTTTTCAGTGTTGTGGCGCTGGCAGATTTGATGTATGTGGCAAAGGATCTGATTGGCTTATATTACAATACAGATGAAGCATTATTTATGCTGGTAATTGCATATTTGGTTTTATTACTTCCGATTTCAATTATTGCAGCGTTGTTGGAAAGGAGGCTGCGATATGCAGGATTTGGGGATTAGAGTTTTGTTTATGGGTGATAATTTCAAGAGACTTCTTGAAGGTCTGTGGGTAACCATTTCGATCTCTCTTTTGTCGGTGATATTATCCATTTTTCTTGGAATTCTGCTTGGAATGGTAATGACAATTAAGAACCCTGTGACAAAGATCATAACAAAAATTTATCTTGAATTTATTCGAATTATGCCCCAGCTGGTTTTGTTGTTTTTAGTATATTTTGGACTTACAAAATCCTTTGGTATTAATCTCTCAGGAGAAATTTCAGCCGTAATTGTTTTCACAATGTGGGGAACAGCGGAGATGGGAGATTTGGTAAGAGGAGCATTGATCTCCATTCCGAAACACCAATATGAAAGCGGTGCAGCATTGGGACTTAATAAAAAGCAGATTTACAGGTATGTCATTATTCCCCAGACATTGAGGAGATTGATACCTCTTGCAATTAATCTGACAACAAGAATGATTAAAACCACATCGCTGATTGTTTTAATTGGTGTGGTGGAGGTGTTAAAAGTGGCACAGCAGATCATTGAAGCAAACAGATACACGGTTCCTGATTCAGCACTCTGGATCTATGGAACAATATTCTTTCTCTATTTTATTGTATGCTGGCCTATTTCTTTGCTGGCAGGCAGATTAGAGAGAACATGGAAGAATTGAGGTGATAGAACTTGAACAAAAAAGAAAAACTGCTGGAGATACGAAATATAAATAAGGATTATGGAAATTGCCCTGTATTAAATGGAGTATCTCTGGATGTACATAAAGGAGAAGTTATCGTACTGATCGGTCCTTCCGGTTGCGGTAAGAGTACATTTTTACGATGTATTAACGGACTGGAGCAGATTCAGTCCGGGGAAATATTGCTGGATGGTGAAGTAGTTACCGGCAATAAAACAAATTGGAAAGACGTGAGACAAAAAGTCGGAATGGTTTTTCAAAGCTATGATCTATTTCCCCATATGACGGTCATAGACAATATACTGCTTGGACCGGTAAAGGCCCAGAAACGAGATAAAAAAGAAGTGGAAAAAGAGGCTGAGCAGTTGCTGGAAAGGGTAGGACTTCTGGAAAAGAAGAATTCATATCCAAGGCAGCTTTCGGGAGGGCAGAAACAGAGAGTAGCAATTGTGAGAATGCTGATTATGAACCCTGAGATTATGCTGTTCGATGAAGTGACGGCAGCCCTTGATCCGGAGATGGTAAGGGAGGTTCTGGATGTAATGCTGGAACTGGCAAAGCAGGGTGCCACAATGGTAATTGTGACCCATGAAATGCAGTTTGCAAGAGCAGTTGCAGATCAGGTTGTATTTCTTGACGGAGGACAGATTGTGGAACAGAGTTCTCCGGATAAGTTTTTTGAACAGCCCGAAACAGAGCGTGCCAGGAAGTTTTTGAATACTTTCAGATTTGAAGAGAAAGCCAAGAGTTAGTTTGTGGCAAAGCCATAATGAAATTGATAAAAAAGGAGAATAAAGATGAAAAAAATTAACAGAATATTTTATTTATTATTAACATTTATTTTGACAGCGGCGGTATTTACAGGATGCGGTTCAGATAAAAAAGAAACTAAGGAGAAGGAAAAGATTTACCGCACAGTGGATGAAATTAAGGAAAGCGGAAAAATAAAAATCGGTGTTTTCAGTGACAAGAATCCATTCGGTTATGTGGATGAAAACGGAGAATATCAGGGATATGATGTTTATTTTGCAGAGCGCATTGCAAAGGATCTTGGGGTAGATGTTGAGTATGTTGCAACAGAGGCTGCCAACAGAGTTGAGTATCTTCAGTCAGGTAAGGTTGATATTATTCTTGCCAACTTTACGGTAACAGACGAGAGAGCAGAGCAGGTGGATTTTGCGCTTCCATACATGAAAGTTGCCCTTGGTGTTGTATCGCCGGATAAAGCATTGATTAAGAAGGCAGAAGAGTTAAAGGGAAAAACATTGATTGTCACAAAGGGAACTACAGCAGAAACATATTTCTCGGAAAATTATCCTGATGTTAATTTATTAAAATTTGATCAATACACAGAAGCATATAATGCACTGCTTGACGGACGTGGAGATGCATTCTCAACAGATAACACAGAGGTTCTTGCATGGGCAATTCAGAATGAAGGATTTACAGTTGGAATTGAGTCTTTAGGAAATATTGATACGATTGCACCAGCGGTAACAAAGGGGAATACCACATTACTTGAGTGGATTAATGAAGAAATTGAAAGTCTTGCAGATGAACAGTTCTTCCATGCAGATTATAAAGAAACATTAGAGCCTGTATATGGTTCAGAGGTTGATGTAGACAGCCTTGTAGTGGAAGGTGGAGTGGTTGATGGAAAAAAGACATCCACAGAAAAGAAGGGAACGATTAAAGTTGCAGCATCACCAACACCTCATGCAGAGATTTTAGCAGAAGCTAAGAAAATCCTGGCAGAGCAGGGATGGGATTTAGAAGTAACTGAATTTGAAGATTATGTACAGCCGAATCTTGTGGTAGACAGTGGAGAATTAGATGCAAACTATTTCCAGCATCAGCCTTATCTGGATGATTTTAATAATGAAAAGGGAACTGATCTTGTAAGTGTTGGTGATATTCATTATGAGCCATTTGGAATTTATCCCGGTACCAAATCAAAATTAGATGAGCTTGCAGAGGGAGATACCATTGCGGTTCCTAATGACACAACAAATGAGGCAAGAGCACTATTACTTCTGGAGGCAAATGGAGTAATTAAATTAAAGGATGGAGCAGGTCTTACCGCTACAGTGAAAGATATTAAAGAGAATCCTAAGAATATTAAGATTCAGGAATTGGAAGCGGCACAGGTTTCAAGAGTTAAGGATGAGGTGGCATTTGTAGTATTAAACGGAAACTATGCCTTGGAAGCAGGATTTTCAGTATCGAAAGATTCCATTGCTTATGAAAAATCCGATTCTGATGCTGCAAAAACATATGTAAATATTATTGCAGTCAAGAAGGGCAATGAAGATAATGAGGGGATTAAGGCGTTAGTACAGGTTCTTAAGTCAGATGATATTAAGAAATTTATCAATGAAAAATATGATGGGGCAGTAATACCTTTTGAATAAGAAAGATATATGGAAAACATATAATAACAGACAAAAATTTATTTTAGCAGTGTATGTCCGCGGGGAAACCCGCGGAACTGTTATATTTTAGGAGGAAATCACATGGCACCGATTATTCAGCTTAACAATATCAGCAAAACATTTAAGTCAAGGACAGGAACGGTGGAGGCTGTAAAAAATATTAATCTGGAAATAGAAAAGGGAGATATTTTTGGAATCATCGGGTTATCCGGTGCAGGCAAAAGTACTCTTGTACGATGCCTTAATCTGTTAGAAAAGCCTACAGAAGGGCAGGTTCTGATTGATGGACAAGATTTGATGCAGCTATCGGATAAGGAGCTTCGAAAAAAAAGACAGAATATAGGAATGATTTTTCAGCATTTTAATCTGTTAATGCAGAGAAATGTAATTGATAATGTGTGTTTTCCAATGGAAATAGCAGGAGTAAAGAAGAAAGAAGGGCGAAGGAAAGCATTGGAATATCTTAAGACAGTAGGATTGGAGGATAAGGCAAAAGCATATCCGGCACAACTTTCCGGAGGTCAGAAGCAGAGAGTGGCAATTGCAAGAGTGTTGGCAAGTGATCCCGAAATTTTGCTTTGTGATGAAGCGACCAGTGCCCTTGACCCTCAGACAACCCAATCAATTCTTGACTTATTGAAGAACATTCACCAGAAATATGGAATTACTATTGTGGTAATTACCCATTCCATGAGTGTGATTAAGGAAATTTGCAATCAGGTAGCCGTGCTTGACCACGGAAATCTTGTAGAAGTTGAAACAGTAGAGGAATTATTTTGTAATCCAAAGACAGAGATTGCAAAGAAACTTGTTCGCATTGGTTCGGGAATAAATTTGAGTCAGGAGGAATTGGAAGATTATGTTGGATAGTACAATTGTGACAATGCTTTTAGAAGGGACAGGAGATACATTATATATGACATTAATGTCTACTCTGTTTGGATATATTCTGGGACTTCCGATGGGGATTGTGCTGACAGTTACCGACAAGGAAGGAATCAGGCCTAATACAGTTATTTATAGGATACTGGACTTAATTGCCAATTTGGTAAGAAGTGTTCCGTTTCTGATTTTATTGATTCTGGTGATTCCCCTTACCAAGGCAATTGTGGGAAAAAGCTATGGCTCCACAGCGACAATTGTCCCTCTTGTCATTGCAGCAGCACCGTTTATAGCCCGTATGGTGGAATCATCTTTAAAGGAAGTAGAACAGGGAGTTATTGAAGCAGCACAGAGTATGGGGGCAGGTACTTTTACAATTATTTGGAAAGTTCTTCTGGCTGAGGCAAGAACCTCCTTAATGGTAGGAGTTACGATTGCTCTGGGAACCATACTTGGTTACTCTGCCATGGCAGGTGTTGTGGGCGGCGGAGGTCTGGGTGATATTGCCATCCGATATGGATATTACAGGTATCAGACAGATATTATGATCATTACGATCATAATACTGGTTGTGATTGTACAGATATTACAGTGGCTGGGAATGATGCTGTCAAAAAAATTGGATCGAAGAAAGGCTTAGAAAGTACAAAATACATAATAAAGACAGTCTGGTGAAATATTCATCAGACTGTCTTTATTACATATTTTACAGAAATAATGAGATATCATCTCATCTTACAGTGCTTCAATATCAATGTCCTTTAGCAATTGGTTTTTGTGTATTTCTGCTCCGTCATCATCAAAAACATATATCCTGTATAATAGTACACACATTTTTTCTCCGACTGAAACCTTACGCCTTTCCAGAGATCTGTTTGCAGTTAGTCTGACACCATTTACTAAGAGTGTCAATTCTAAGGAATTTCCACGGAATAATACTTTTTCAATGGTGCCTTCCTCAACGGCATCCATTAAATCCTTAAATTTTTCATTGTCACTCTTAAAAGCTTCCACAAACTCCGGGCGTACAATGGCTTTTTTCTCTTTGCCAATATGATGAAATCCTTTAAAACCGGATACATCGTCTAATATAATGGAAGTGCCGGTAAACTGCGCCACAAATGGTGTTTTGGGATGTTTATAAACTTCAACCGGTGATCCCTTTTGCTCCAGTCTGCCTTCGTTGATAATAATAATGTCGTCAGCAACTTCAACAGCCTCCTCCTGATCATGGGTTACAAAAATACTGGTAATGCCTACTTTCTGAATAGTTTCTTTCAGCCAGCTTCTAAGCTCTTTGCGGACTTTTGCATCAATTGCGGCAAAAGGTTCATCCAATAACAAAAGCTGTGGATTGGGAGCAATCGCCCTGGCAAACGCAACCCTCTGACGCTGTCCGCCGGATAACTGATTCGGATATCTTTTTTCCAATCCGTCTAATCCCACTAATGAAATTAATTCCGAAACTCTGTCATGAATTTTTTTCTTATCAATCTTCTGAACTTTCAAGCCAAAGGCAATATTGTCATAAACTGTCATATATCGGAAAAGTGCATAATTTTGAAATACAAATCCAATGCCTCTTTCACTGGCAGGAACATTATTTACAACCTTTCCCTCTATAACGACATCTCCGCTATCCTGTTGTTCCAGACCGGCAAGCATTCTTAAAATCGTCGTTTTACCGCTTCCGCTGGGACCAAGCAGTGCGACCAGTTTGCCCTGTTCTATGCCGAAATTAATGTCTTTTGCCGCCTCATAATTACCAAATTTTTTGCATATATTTTTCATTTCTACGTACATAATCATCCTCCAAAGTTACATGGTTTCTTTTCGTTTACCACGATACTCAACAATATTTTTAAGAATCAATACAATTACTGCCATACCAACCAACAAAGACGATACAGCGAATGCCTGGGTAATGGAATCTGCGCTTCCTGCCATATACAATGCATCAATTTCTAATGGTAGTGTAAAGGTTCTTCCTCTTGCCTTTGATACTGCATAAACAGCACCAAACTCACCGAATGCACGGGCTGTACACAAAATCATGCCGTAAAGCAGTCCCCATTTTATATGGGGAAAAGTTATTTTCCTGAAAATAGAAAAGCCTGAAGCACCCATCATGGAAGCGGCAACTTCTTCATCCTTTCCCTCTGCATTTAAAATAGGAATAATCTCTCTTGAAATAAAAGGAAATGTGACAAATATTGTAGCGAGTACAACTGCGGGTACTGAAAATACAAATGAGATGTCTGTTCCGAAAGTTTCGTTAATCCGGTCAATAAAAGGGGTTGCCCATCCGTTCCTGCCAAATGTCATAATATATGCAAGACCGGCAATGACAGGGGATATAGAAAACGGAATATCAATTAAAGTAGATAATACATTTTTGCCTTTGAAATCAAATTTTGTTACCAGCCATGATGCCGCAAGACCGAAAAAGGTGTTTACAAACAGTGCAATAATCGTGGCGATTAATGTAACTTTCAATGCTGAAAGTGTATTTTCCGCTGTGAGTGCGCTGCTGTATAATTCAAAGCCATCCTTTAATGCACGGTATATTACTTCGAATAACGGCAGTATGAGCATGAGCAGAAAAAAGATGACACTAATGCCGATTAATATCCATTTTACAATTTTTCCATTATTTTTTTTCATTGTGTCCCTCCCTAACTATTTGTTCTGCTGCTTGCTATGTGCTGTATGATATTAATGATAAACAGCATCAGAAAAGAGATTATCAGGAGAATCAAAGCAATGGCAGCAGCGCCCTCATAATCTACATTACCTGCATTTAATTTCTGCATAATGATATAGGATACTACCTGTGTTCCGTTTTTTGCACTGTTTCCGGATATGTAAATGACACTTCCGTACTCACCGATTCCTCTTGCAAGTGCCAGACCGAATCCTGTAAACAGTGCCGGCTTGATTTCCGGAAAAATTACTTTTCGAAAGGTCGTAAATCCGGATGCACCTAACATGAGAGATGCCTCTTCATAAGAGGGAGATAATTTTTCAAGAACCGGTTGAATTGCTCTTACGACAAATGGTATTCCGATAAATACCATTGCAATTATAATTCCGAGTTTTGAATAGGCTGCCTGGATTCCGGCTTCTTCCAGGGCCTTTCCAAGAAAACCTGTATTAGAGTACATTTTTGTCAATGTAATACCGGCTACTGCAGTGGGTAAGGCAAATGGAAGTTCTATCATCCCGTCCATCAACCGTTTTCCCGGAAATTCGTATCTTACAAGTACCCATGCGAGAATAACTCCAAAGATACAATTGATAAAAGCGGCAACGAAAGCACAAAAAATACTAGTTGCAAATGCCTGAACAACATTCGGACTGGTAATCAGTTCGCTGAACTCCTTCAAGGATAGTTTGAAGGAGTATGCCAGCACAGATGCCAGAGGAATTAAAATAATCAGTGACAACATGGCAATGGTGATTCCCATGGTCAGTCCGAAGCCTGGAATGATAGATTTTTTCTTTTTTAAATTTGCCTTTTTCAATGGTTCTGCCTCCTATTTACTGTAGACCTGATCAAAGATACCGCCATCTGCAAAGAAATCTTCGTATGCCTTATCCCAGCCTCCGAAATCATCAATTGTGCACAGGTTTACAGATAAATCAAATGTATCCTTAAATTCATTTAAAATACTTTCGTTTGATGGACGGTAAAAATTCTTTCCGATAATTCTCTGAGCTTCATCGGAATATAAATATTCCAGATAATCTTTTGCAACTTCCTGTGTGCCGTTTTTATCCGCATTTTCATCTACAATGGCTACAGAAGGTTCCGCCAGAATGCTGATACTCGGTGTCACCATTTCATATTCATCCGGGTATTCCTTAAGGGTTGCCAATGCCTCGTTTTCCCAGTCGATTAATACATCACCCTGTCCGTTTTCAACAAATGTAGTTGTGGCACCTCTGGCGCCGGAATCCATAACCAGTACATTTGCATAAATTTTACCAAGAAAATCTTTCATCTTAGTTTCATCATTATTAAATGTAGTTTTGGCATAATTCCATATAGCAAGAACTGCCCAGTCTGCTGCACCGGATGACTTTGGATCAGGAGTAATTACATCAATACCGTTTTTGACCAAATCATCCCAGTCCTTGATACCTTTTGGATTTCCCTTTCGAACAAGGAATACAATGGTTGATTTATATGGTGAACTGTTTCCATCAAATTCATTAATCCATCCTTTATTAATTAATCCGGCCTCCTCTACGGATGTAATATCATGTGCTAATGCTAATGTTGCCACATCTGCATCATTCCCTTCTATAATAGAACGGGCCTGTGAACCGGAACCGCCATGTGACTGTACAACCTCCACATCTTTTCCTGTCTTTTCCTTGTAGTATTCAGCGAATGCTTTGTTGTATTCTACATAGAATTCACGGGTAGGATCGTAGGAAACGTTTGTGATTGTAATTTTGTTTGAATCCTTTCCGCTTTCATTTTTGCCCTTACCGCAACCGGCTAATGAACCTACTAAAAAAATTGCTGCTAATGTTAGGACAGTTGTTCTGTGAATAAAATTTTTAACTTTTTTCATGTTATCCTCCTTTAGACAAACGATTGTGTAATTTGTCACTTTTTTATTGATAATCATATTGTTGTATTATATAATATGATTATGACGATCATAGAATATAATATGATTATGATGCTAAGATGATAGCTTAAATAAGAACATTTTGTCAATAATTTATAATGCAAACGTTCTCAAAACATATAGGCAAACGTTTGAGTAAAGGAGGGAATATGTCTTTAAAAAAAATAGCAGAAATGGTTGGGGTATCGCCGTCAACAGTATCCAGGGTTCTTAATAACGCATCTTCTACCTGTGCATCCAGAGAAGTAAGGAACAAGATATTTGAGGCTGCAAGAGAAATAGGATATCAGCCAAATGAAAATGCAAGGAGGCTGAGAACTTTACGTGGTAATGATTCTGGTGAACCGGTACATATATCTATTGTACTTGCCCGTATAAAAACGCTGAGGGAAGATCCCTATTTTGACGAGTTATTCTGCAATCTTGAGAGTGCACTGTTTGAGAACCATATTATAATAGATCATGTAATTTATGCAGAAGATCAGATTACTCAGGATATTTCGAAATCCCAGGGGGTGATTATACTGGGAAGATGTTCCCGGAATTTATTGGATAAAATTAGAACATTAAACAGCAATGTGGCAGGAATTTGGAGAAATAGTATGAATTTTGACGTTGATGAGGTTGTGTGTGATGGGAAAAAGGCTGCTGAACTTGCCATAAATCACCTGATTTCCATAGGTCATAAAAATATTGCATATATCGGGGACTGTTCTTATGAAAGCAGATATGTGGGTTATTGTAATTCTTTGATTAACAATAATATTCCAATGAATTATGAATGGATTAAGCAGACCAATCAGACAGGGGAAGCAGGGGGGATTGCATTTGAAGAGTTGTTGGAAAAAGCGGACAATT
This sequence comes from Roseburia sp., assembly GCA_030844625.1. Classification (GTDB taxonomy): domain Bacteria; phylum Bacillota; class Clostridia; order Lachnospirales; family Lachnospiraceae; genus Eubacterium_G. Next base: position 25,532 of record JAUUNJ010000002.1, read on the forward strand.
TTTCTGCAGTCTTTTGTGCAAATGATGTTACCGCAATAAGTGTTCTTGAAATATTAAAGAAAAAGAAGCGCAAAATGAAAAGAAAAATATCGGTTATTTCTATTGATAATATAGAAGAAAGTAAAAAAACTTCTCCGCCTCTGACAACCATTAATATTCCCCGGGGAGAAATGGCTCATATGGCAGTTAATCTGCTTCTGGACAGGATTGAAAAAAAACATACGGAAGCTGTAAGAATAGAATTTCCATGCCGTATTGTAGAGCGAAGCAGTTGTTATTCCAATGATTATTAATAAAAATTTATAAAAGAAAGTGCTTTTCAGGGGGAAGGCGCTTTCTTTTTGACCAGTTGATTTACCATTTTGTGAAAACGTTTGCACAGAAAATATGTTTTAAACAGTTGACAAATCCTACTAAATTGATATGATTTAAAGCGAATAAACAAAATATAGCATTTGAAAAGGATTTCATGAAAGGTGAAAGCGGTATGGAAGTTGAATTGTTACAAACTGATGTGTTGATTATCGGTGGAGGTACGGCAGGCTGTTTTGCAGCTTACACGCTGGGAAAACAACAAAATATATCTGTTTTAATTGCAGAAAAAGCGAACATAAAGAGAAGCGGATGCCTTGCAGCGGGGGTCAATGCAATTAATGCATACATTACGAAAGGAAAAGTTCCTCAGGATTATGTGGATTACGCCACGAAAGATGCGGATGGTATTGTAAGAGCAGACTTACTGTTGTCCATGTCAGAAAGACTGAATCATGTAACACATATTATGGAAGAATTGGGCTTAGTGATCCTGAAAGACCAAAATGGGGGATATGTAACAAGAGGGGACAGAAATATCAAAATCAACGGTGAAAATATTAAACCGATTTTGGCTGAGGCAGTATATGAACAAAAAAATGTGACTGTCTTGAACCATGTGAATATAACAGATTATAAAATAGAAGGAAACCGTATCATAGGAGCGTATGGATTTCATGTAGATGAAAAAAAGGCATATGACATATCCGCAAAAGCAGTTCTGATTGCCACCGGAGGTGCGGCGGGATTATACCGTCCAAATAATCCGGGATTTTCCAGACATAAAATGTGGTATCCGCCATTTAATACGGGAGCAGGTTATGCCATGGGCATCAATGCCGGAGCAGAGATGACCACTTTTGAAATGCGGTTTATTGCACTGAGATGTAAAGATACCATAGCTCCGACAGGAACTATAGCACAAGGGGTCCGTGCAAAGCAAATGAACAGTAAGAATGAAATCTACGAAAATAAATATGGAATTGCGACTTCAGAGAGAGTGTATGGAACAGTAAAGGAAAAAATGGAAGGCAGAGGGCCCTGCTATTTGAAAACAGATGAAATTACTGCCACTCAGGAACAAGATCTCTATAAGGCATATCTGAATATGGCACCTAGTCAGACACTGAAATGGATAGAGGCAGGCAAGGGACCATCAGAGCAGAATGTTGAAATAGAAGGAACAGAACCATATATAGTGGGCGGGCATACAGCCAGTGGATATTGGGTTGATAATAAACGTGCCACTACAATTGAAGGACTTTATGCTGCAGGAGATGTAGCCGGCGGTGCTCCGCAAAAATATGTAACGGGTGCATTGGCGGAAGGAGAAATTGCTGCAGAGGCGATTGCAGAGTATTTGAAAAAGTCTTCCGGCAGAGATAAAACTTTGCACAGAAGTAAAAATTCCATTCGGATCATATCACAATACGAACAGTATTTTGAAAACCCAAAGCCATTGCTTGGTCTGGAACAAATAGAAGAAACTATGCAGAAAATTATGGATCAGTATGCCGGAGGTATCGGCAGTAATTATCAATATAATGAATCAGAACTGAAATTGGCGAAGGAAAAAATAGGAAAGCTGCAGGATGTACTAGCCAGTGCACATGCGGAAACAATGGACGATCTGTTGCAGATTTATGAAATTAAAGAGAGATTAACAGTTTGTCTGGCGGTGATAGCCCATTTGGAGGCGAGAAAGGAAACCAGATGGCACAGTTTTGCGGAAAACACAGATTATCCCCAAAAAAGTGATGGGTGGCTTAAATATGTAAACTCTAAAATGGACGAACAGGGTAATATAAATATTATATATAGAAAATTGGTAAGAAAAGGAGAGGTATATGAGCATCAGAATTGATAAGAACATGTGTGTAGGCTGTGGCCGGTGCATGGAAGTGTGCCCTGGAAATCTGATTAAAAAAGATGAAAACGGTCTGGCTGAAATCATAAGAGAAAAAGACTGTTGGGGATGTACCTCATGTGTAAAGGAATGTAAAATGCGGGCTATCCAGTTTTATTTAGGAGCTGACATGGGAGGAAAAGGAAGTGTTCTTACGATAGAAGAACATGGAGACCTGAGGGATTGGATTGTCACATCACCGGATGGGAAAAAGAAAGTTATAACAGTTAACACAAAAGAATCTAATAAATATTAAAAAGGAGGATGGAAATGGGTCAGTTATCTCATTTAGATCAATTAGAAGCAGAAGCAATTTATATTATGAGGGAGGTGGCAGCAGAGTGCGAAAAGCCGGTTATGCTATATTCCATAGGAAAGGATAGTTCTGTAATGCTGCATCTTGCATTGAAAGCATTTTATCCTGAAAAGCCGCCTTTTCCTTTTTTACATGTAGATACTACATGGAAATTTCACGAAATGATAGAGTTTCGTGATCATGTAGCAGAAAAATACGGACTTGATATGCTGGTATATACCAATGAGGAGGGACGTGCAAAGGGAATTAATCCTTTTGACCACGGTTCTGCATATACAGATATTATGAAAACTCAGGCATTAAAGCAGGCTTTGGATAAATACGGATTTAATGCTGCATTTGGGGGCGGAAGAAGGGATGAGGAAAAATCCAGAGCGAAAGAGAGAATTTTTTCTTTTAGAAATTCTGCCCATGCATGGGACCCTAAAAACCAGAGACCGGAAATGTGGAAACTGTTCAACACAAAACTCTTTAAGGGTGAGGAAGTCAGAGTATTTCCCCTTTCAAATTGGACGGAAAAAGATATCTGGCAGTATATCAGAAGAGAGAATATAGAAATACCGTCATTATATTATGCAAAGGAAAGACCGGTAGTATACCGTGATGGCAATATTATTATGGTGGACGATGAGCGTATGCGCCTGAATCCGGGGGAAGAAGTGCAGATGAAAAAGGTGCGTTTCCGTACTCTTGGATGTTATCCTTTGACCGGTGGTGTGGAATCGGATGCTGATACACTGGATGCCATTATTGCGGAAACATTAAGCGCCGTATCCAGTGAACGTACCAGTCGTGTAATAGATAATGAAGCCGCCGGAAGCATGGAGAGAAGAAAAAGGGAGGGTTATTTCTAAGATGGAACTATTAAAATTTATTACTTGTGGTAGTGTGGATGATGGAAAATCAACTTTAATTGGACATATTTTATATGACTCAAAATTATTATATACAGATCAGGAGAAGGCGTTGGAGCTGGATTCCAAGGTGGGCAGCAGAGAGGGAAAGATTGATTATTCTCTGTTGTTGGACGGATTAATGGCAGAACGTGAACAGGGAATTACAATTGATGTGGCTTATCGGTATTTTACAACAGATAACCGAAGCTTTATTGTGGCAGATACACCGGGACATGAAGAATATACAAGAAACATGGCAGTGGGGGCATCTTTTGCGGATCTGGCAGTGATACTGATTGACGCAAAGCAGGGTGTTTTAGTTCAGACAAAACGTCATGCAAGAATCTGCTCTCTTATGGGAATCCGATATTTTGTGTTTGCAGTGAATAAGATGGATCTGGTGGATTATAGTCAGGAAAGATTTAAGGAGATAGAGGGACAGATTGCTGAATTGACGACAGAACTTTCCCTGAAAAATGTTAAGATTATACCGGTATCTGCCACAGAGGGAGATAACGTAACACACAGATCAGATAATATATCATGGTATGAGGGAGAACCCCTTCTCTCTTATCTGGAACAGGTAGATATTAAGCAGAGCCGGAAGGAACAGGGATTTTATATGCCTGTTCAGAGAGTGTGCCGTCCAAATCATAATTTCAGAGGATTTCAGGGACAGATCGAAAATGGGACAATTTCGGTGGGGGATGAAATTACAACACTTCCAAGTAATGAAAAAGCTCATGTGAAGTCAATACATATTGCGGACAATGAAGTGGAGAGTGCAAGTTATGGTCAACCGGTTACAGTTCAGCTGGATCGTGAGGTGGATGTGTCCAGAGGGTGCGTTTTAACTGTAGATTCCGGTGTGAAAGTGGCATCCATTTTGACAACAACTCTTTTATGGATGGATGATATAGACATGGAAGCAGGAAAAAACTTTTTTGTAAAGCTTGGAACAAAACTGATACCGGGTACAATTACTGAAATCATACATACCATAGATGTAAACACAGGAGAGAAAAAAAGGACAAACACGTTAAATAAAAATGAGATAGCAGTTTGTAAATTATCTCTGGCAGATGATATCGTTATTGATACCTTTGAGGAACATAAAACATTAGGAGAATTAATTTTAATTGACCGTATTACTAATATGACTTCTGCATGCGGTATAGTAACAGATGTTGATGAAAATTCCAAAGGTGCAGGAAACAGAATTATAGATAAAGAAGCCAGAGCAAACTGGAAGAGCCAGAGAGCAGTTACGATAGAATTTCCGATAGGGCAGGCGGATATAAATATTGAACTGGTACAGGAAGTAGAAAGACAATTGAGCCTGAAGGGCAGACACACATATTTATATGTACCAAAGAAAGGAGAACCTATCCGTGAGGTTGTGAAACATCTCACTTCTGCAGGTATTGCAGTGTTGCTGGCGAAAACAGAGGAAGTGGATACAAGTGTATTTAAGGAGGACCGTACTTATTACAGTGACTGGATCAACAGAGATAGTGTGGATGTAGAGTATGCTGTAAAATATGCGGCACAAAAAACAGAAATTAATTCTGGAATTACGGAACGTGGAGAGTATATTTAATGTCAATTAAAGAGATTGCGCAGAGAGCCGGGGTATCCCAATCAACGGTTTCCAGGGTTTTGAACAATCCGGAATACCGCTGTTCTACCCCTGAGAAAAGAGATATGATTTGGCAGATTGCCAGAGAATTAGACTATGTACCAAATGAATCAGCCCGAAATTTAAAGATGGGAGTAGGAAAAAAGGAAGAAAAAAATTATTATATATCGATACTTTTAACCAGAACTGATGCAACTCAGACAGATCCTTTTTTCACAGAACTTTTACATGTGATAGAAACAGAAATTCATAGGAATTTGTGTATTTTTTCAAATATGTGGTATGATCAGAGATTTTCTTCTGAAAAGAAAAGCAGGAATTCTGAGTTGGATGCAGTAGTGAGAGAGATGGCTGCAGAGTCAGAGGGAAAATGCGACGGATTGATTGTGGTTGGTAAATGTTCCAAGGAAGCGCTGAAGAAACTAAAGAAACATTTTAAAAATATTGTGGCAGTAAACAGAAATCCCCATAATCAGGAAGTGGACGAAATTGTATGCGATGGACGAAAAATTGCAACAAAAGCAGTAGAACACCTCATCTCATTGGGACATAAAAATATAGGTTATGTGGGTGAATGCCATAATGAATCCAGATATAAAGGATTTACGGAAACTTTGGAAAAGCACGATATTGAATTAATACCGGAGTATGTGATGGAAACGAAACAAACGGAAGCGGAAGGATTTGAAGTGATGAATAAGTTTCTTCATTCGGATGACATGCCTACAGGTATCTATTGTGCGAATGACATTACGGCTGTGGGAATGCTGAAATGTCTTAAAAAAAGCAGAAACCGGTATTTCACTCCATCAATTATATCCAGTGATGACATCGAAGAGGGCAGATATACTACGCCCATGCTTACTACCATTGGACTGCCAAAGGAAGAAATGGGTAAGTTTGCGCTGAACCTGTTGCTGGACAGAATTAAGGGGGAGCACAAAAGTATTGTGCATTTGGAATTGGAAGGAAGATTAATCAATAGGGAGAGTTGTGTGCTTATGAGTGAGAGCAGTTGGAATGATTACATTATTTAATGTCGGGATTAGAATATCATTTGCTTCATTTCTCCTTTATTTAAAGGTTGAATACGTTTTCAAAAATTAGTCGTTTTCAAAGAAAAACGACTAATTTTTTTGTGGAAAAATGAAGAAAAAGAGGTTTAAAACGTGATTTTTATGATAGCGTTTTCATGAAAAAAAGTATCAGTTTAAAAGCAATTTGTTTATTATGTTGTGTATAACGAAGCAAAGAAAAACTAGAGAAATCAGAATAGGAGCAATGTAAGATGAAAAAATTACGAACAGTTTTATTGGGACTTATCATTCCAGTGCTGGTTGTGTTACTTTGGTGGATTACTACAACTTTTGGGAACACCCCGGAAACAATTCTTCCCAAATTAAGTTCCGTTGGAAATAGATTAGTTGAGCTATTGTCTAATGGAAAACTTCAGGGAGATGTATTGATAAGTCTGGAAAGAGTTTTGAAAGGATATTTTGTGTCAGCAGTTCTTGGTATATTTCTTGGCACGATTATGGGAATGTCTGATACGGTAAACAAAATATTCCAACCCACAGCTACGGTCATAAGGCAGATACCTATTATGGCATGGATACCTTTACTTATACTTTGGTGCGGTATTGGTGAATTGTCAAAGATTGTTGTTATTGTAATCGCTTCATTTTTTCCAATTATGGTAAATACCTTTAGCGGCATCAGCACAACGCCGCTGGAATATGTGGAAGTTGCAAGACTTTACAATCTGGGTAAATTTAAAACTTTTACCAGAGTATATTTACCGTACGCCTTACCACATATACAAACAGGGCTTAAGCTTGGACTTGGAGTGTCATGGATGGCTGTTGTTGCGGCAGAACTTCTCGCTTCGAATTCCGGTATCGGATACAGCATGAGCTATGCCAGAACACTTATGCAGTCGGATGTGGTTATTATCGATATGACTGTAATTGGCGCTGTAGGTATTATTATGGACAAAATTGTATCTTTAATATTTAATGTGCTGACCCCTTGGGAAAAAGCAAGAAGGGAGAGAGGATAGATGAGTAACGAATACAGCCTGGAAATTAAGCATTTGAATAAAACATTTTATGTTGACGGAAAGCAGGTAGAAATATTAAAAGATATTAATCTTAATATACATAAAGGAGAATTTGTGACAATTGTCGGTCACAGCGGATGCGGAAAGTCTACATTGCTTAAAATTATTGCAGGGCTTGTAGGATATTCCGATGGAGAAATAATTCGTAATGGCAGACCTGTTACGGTTCCTGATACAGATTGCGGCATGGTTTTTCAGGAGCATAGATTATTACCCTGGCTCAAAATTAAGGATAATATTGGATTTGGTATTGACAAATCAAATAAAGAGACCTGGAAGGAAACCGTAAATAAACATATAAAACTGGTGAAGCTGGAAGGATTTGAAAATGCTTATCCGGCACAGCTTTCAGGGGGAATGTCTCAAAGGGCTGCCATTGCAAGAGGACTTGCCACAAGCCCGGATATTCTTCTTCTGGATGAACCCTTTGGAGCGTTGGATGCTCTTACAAGGGTAGAGATGCAAAAAGAAATACTGCGTATCTGGAAAGAAGAAAGAACCACAATGATTATGGTAACGCATGATATTGATGAAGCAATTTATCTCGGTGAGCGGGTTATTGTAATGTCAGCAAGACCAGGAGAAATTAAAGAAATTATAAAAATAGATTCGGCAAATGCGAAAGTCCGCGGAAGCGCAGATTTTAACTATTACAAAAATAAGGTGTACAATCATTTCTTCGAAGAGAATGCACAGACAGTGGAATACAATATTTAGCCTGATATATTCATTGAATTTTGGAAAAAAGCAGGTTTCAATAATAAATAAGAAAAAGAGGTCAGATTTATGAGCGAAAAAAAATTCACAGGTCATATTGGCAGAACAGTTGCCGATACAGACTATCGATATGAAATAATAGAAAAGCATCCCAAAGGTTCGCCCAATGTTGTATATATTCTGCTGGACGATTTGGGATTTGCAGGACTTGGATGTTATGGTTCTAACATAAAAACTCCCAATATAGACAGACTTGCTGCCGAGGGACTTAGATACAATAATTTTCATACCACAGCCATCTGTTCAGCAACCAGGGCATCTCTGTTAACCGGTGCCAATCATCATGCAGTAGGGGTTGGTTCATTGATTGAAATGAAAAATGGATGTGAAAATTCTACCGGGCACATTGATCCGGCTTATGGTACCATTGCTGAAATATTAAAAGAACATGATTATGCTACATATCTGTCGGGGAAATGGCATCTTTCCAGTCAGCACAGTCCTTCAGGTCCCTATAATAACTGGCCATTGGGTAAGGGATTCGACCGCTATTATGGATTTTTACTTCCGGAAACGGACCACTATCATCCTCATCTGGTAAGAGACAATACTTATGTGGAACAGCCAAAAAGCTCAGTTGAGGGTTACCATTTAACGGAAGATATTACGGATAATGCCATTGACTTTATTTTTCAGCATCATAATTCTTTCCCGGAGCAGCCTTTCTTTTTGTATCTGGCATATGGAGCAGTTCACGCTCCGCACCATGCACCGAAAGAGTATATTGACAAATATAAGGGCAGGTTTGATAAAGGCTGGGATGAGATTCGAAAGCAGTGGTTTGAAAACCAGAAAAAGATAGGGATTATTCCGGAAAGTGCTGAACTGACAGACAGGGCACCGTTTGTTGAGGCATGGGATGATCTGGATGATGACCATAAGAAACTCTATGCCAGATATATGGAGACTTTTGCGGGGACCCTTGAATACACAGACCACCAGATTGGACGTTTTATCGGTTATCTGGAAAGTATCGACCAGCTTGACAATACAATTATTGTATTGTTATCCGATAATGGGGCAAGTGCCGAAGGCGGAAAAGAGGGAAGAATTAACCGGTATACCGGAGTGGACATTACCGAACTTGATAATGAGGCAGAGTTTGCATTGGAACATCTGGATGAAATGGGCGGTGAGAATTGGTTTAATCAATATCCCACAGGATGGGCAAACGCATTGAATACTC
>JAUUNJ010000003.1 GCA_030844625.1 Roseburia sp.
TTATCCCAAATCTTCAATTAAATTTGGAACGGTATGTTATTCATCGCTTACTTTGCTTCATCCCGTTTTCCTTTAATAAATTCTTGTATAGCACCAATGATTGTCTTGTCCATTTTCCCTCCATAAAAAGAAAAGGCCATTAAAAAATGACCTAATTCTCCGCTATCAATTCCTGTACATCGCAATATACATCCAATAAATCTAAAATATACGCTTTAGTGTCAGCATGACTGAATTCACCTCGACACTCTATACAACCTGCAGCATGATACTTTTCCTCAGACCTTGGCATATAAAGATCTTCAACTGTAGTCTGCAACTCCTCAGCAATATCACGTTTTTCATCTTCATCCAAAAAAAGACGACCATCCATAATCTTCCATAAATCATATTTGGAATAACCAAGATGCTCTGCTACCGTCTGTTCACTTAAATTCTTGTCAGAAATGAACAGTTTAACATTATTCCCGAACACCCTATTCTTTTCATTCATATGATTCACTCCATTCATCCATTTTAATTCATCATATGTAATATTTACATATACTATACAAACTTCAACCCCAAAAAATATTATTATACGTCAGACTTTGTTTTATGTCAATAAAGCTACACACCTATAAATATAATAGCATTTAGACTCTTTTTTGTAAATGCCATTAAAAATCCTATTTTTTCCTATTCACCATCAACTACAACATTACCTAAAACAGCAATCTGGTAACGGCTGCAAAGTTCTGTTTCTTTTTTGATATCCTCTCTAGAAGACTTCATTAACTATTCCACAAAAACAACTCCATCTGCCTTCGGTATCTGCAATAAGACCGACCAAAATATATTTTGCGCTAAAATAGCTCGTCTTTGCCGTATTATCAACTGTAATCTGGCTATCTGTGCCATTATTCTCTTGTTCCATTGAATCATCCAAAGGTTTTGTTAAAAGTTTGAAATATGTAATCTGATCCTCTGTGAATCCAATTGTCACATTGTTCATATAAGAATAGGCACTATTCATCGCAGAAACAATATTCATTTTCTCATTACTTATATTGCTATCACCAGACAAATAATACTGCTCTGAAATATTTTGTATAGAACATGTGCCAAATGTCTGCTGTATTTCTTCTTCTGACAGATTTTCCTTTGCATTTTCAATCTACGTCTCTGCTTCATCCGTTGCAATACAACGGTTTCCATCTCCCTCAAATGCAAATCCAACATCTAATTATTCTCCATAACAATTCTCTGTGAATTCTCAATATATGCAAAGCCACCGTCTTTGGTACTATTCAAACAAAATTTTCTTTCCACGCCATATCACACATTCCATTCTAAATCCACGGAAAGCTGCCTAGAGATTACAATGTTTATTTTACTTATATTTAATGAATCATCTAAGAAAAAATGGGCTCCTTCACACTCAACGCAACTACATATATTACTAGTATATCTCTGCCATCCACTCATTCTTTGCACTAATGAATCATGTACTCCACTAATACATATAATCCTTACATTTATCTTTTCAGAAAGCTTTGGCATTGTCTCATAGTTACTTAAAATGCTGAAATCATTTCTAATAGACGGCAAAAGTTCCTCTTCAAAGAATTCACTATCAAGCACTTTGAGCGGAATTTGTCTAATTTCATTTAAAAATTTCTTTATACCATCATTATTTTCAAACGTAATTTTCTGATAATCAATCTCATCAGGCGGCATACATGCTAGTAAAAATAATGCTTTAACACTAAATCCATGATCCAATAATCGCACTGCAATCTCGTAAGCAACTATAGCTCCCATACTGTGCCCCAATAAAAATATATCATCAGTCTCCGTTACAATTTCTTCTATTTCAGAATAAAGACTTTCGATACAATCTTCCATAGAAGCATACATCCGCTCTTCATATCGAGTCCAATGTCCACTATATTCCATGCTATATATTTTGCAGTCTAGATTCTTAATGATTTTATTAAAATTATTAGCATTTCCTCCAGCACACGGAAAAGTAATCAGTTTTTTGCTCATTTTCTTCCAATCTTAATAATCCCATCCTCAACATATAAATACACCGCATCTACCACCGTTCGATGGTAATTATCAAAAACAACCATATTTATATTTGAACTATTGCCACAACTATAATTAATGCCATCAATATAAATTGCTGCAATTGAATTATTATTATCTACAGTGCAAGGTACTGTCTGTTGATTGTGCCCTATATTGACAGTAACAGAAGAGTTTCCATCTGCATTTGAACCAATCACTTCCGCATTTCTAACAATTTTAATGTAATTTTCCACCCCATAGATGTCATATAAATTAAGTTGATGTAGCAAAGAAGTGTACTGCGGTTCTAGATCAATTGTGGAAAAGCCACAATGACCAGTAGTAATGACAGTAAATCGCTCATCATTTGCCAATGCAGCCCAAACTACAAAATCATCCTCACTCTTTATGGTCTCTGCAATTTCAAATGCACCGTTTGCATTCTCAATCAAATTTTGCACAGCTACTTGTGAACTATCAGCAGTCAACGCATAGTTTTCTGCTAATGTTTGCCACTCACTGTAAGCTGCATCACCTCTATGATCTGGCAGATTATAATTCTGGGAAAGATAATTTCCCAGAAAATCTGTGTATTTTCTAGCTCCCAAAGAGTTAACATGATTAATATTGTAGAAATCTGTCGAAAAATCTATCCCCATCTCATCATAATAATCATTTGTATTTAGAAAATCATATCCATACCCAGATACAATGTCACTCATAGTATTATATTTAGCATAATCTTCAGCTGTTATAGAATATGGGCAAACAACAAACAGAGCATTTAAATCATTTTCTTTCAAATAATCTAGTAACTCTATAAGAGTTTTTTCGTCGTTTTCAAGTAGTTCAGTCCGCTTATTAGTCTTTACATTCTCAGGTTCTTCCAGATAACACCAAGCAGTTTGAATTTGCCCTCCTTTATAATCACACCTCATTGAATTATCTATCAATTGCCACGCTGTTGCATTCTGTAATGCATCATAATTTGTATGATACTTAGCAATATCAAAATATAATGCTACTTCGTCTGTCTCTAATGATCTATTATTCAAAAAAGTATTAATAAGTTCAAAACGGTTTCGTCCCATATCAAGGGCATCCGATGTAACCCTCAAACCGACTTCACTACCTGCTTCGTCATAGTATTGATACGCTCTAACTCCTATGACATAAAGGTCTGGATTCTGGTATTGCTGGGCATATTTAACATATGCCAAGATATTCTCTGCCTGAATTGAATTTGCCGCCAAGTCATATGATGTGAATCCACAATCACTATATGCATGTAGCGGTTCCCAATATGCAAAAGCCGCACTTCCTCCAATATAAATTACATCAAGAGAATTTTCCTTTTCTTCCTTTATACCAACAACTGAAATTCTATCGTAGTAATTATATTGATTTCCCCTGAACAAATATGTCAAAGCTAAAAATATATGAATAATAATTACAAGAAATACAATTGCACCTATAAATTTTACAATCTTTATTTTGTTCGTACATAATAATTCTTTCACAACTACTCCACCTTAGAATCCTTGATAAATAAAATCTGTCGCATTGTATCCAGGACCATATTTTCCATATATTAAAACGATTATAAATAAGCCAATCCAAACGAGCCATCTAAACACAAAGCTTTGATTCTGTAACCAAATACGAGCATACCCATATTTTTCACGAAGTACAGCCACTAAAACCATCAGTATTGTAACAAATATAATTAAATTTATGTCTCCCCAGGTCACTCCAAAACTGAGTATACTGCCATCGAAGAAGATCCACGGGTTTGCATAATTTTTCACATAAATCACTCGAAGCGAATCTTTTAATAACGATAAAGCTCCAGAGACTCCAACGCTAAAGAATGTTGCTCCAACAGCATAGATTACATATGTTCTGGCTGACTGGAATAAATGCCACGAAAAACTATCCGTTTTCATACCAAGCTTGGTTGTGATTTTCTGAAATATAGGTGCTAATAAATCTCCGAGCATTAAAATAACCCAATACCATAGACTTACTCCCACAATATATCTCCAACCTCCATGCCAGATACCCATAACCATCCATAGTATAAACATACCGACTAAATTCACTAAAAATTTGCCAGGCTTTTTGCCAAAATTCTTTTTAGTAAATTTCCCAAATTTAATCATTAGCTTTGATTTCAATAAAGGATATAAAACATAATCTTTTGCCCATGTTCCAAGGGTAATGTGCCACCTCTGCCAAAATTCTTGAGAAGTTCTTGAAAAAAATGGATTGTTAAAGTTTTCTGCTAGTTTTATTCCAAACAATTCCGAGGTTCCAAGAACAATATCCATGCATCCAGAAAAATCCGCATACATCTGCAACGGATACAAAAGTATGGCAAGCCAGGAATAAAAACCTGTATATGTACCTGGATCAGCGTTGATTCCAGAGACAATTATACCTATTCTCTCTGCCAACACTATTTTCTTAGTGAAACCCCAAAGAATTCTTTGGGCACCAAACGCAATATTTTGATATTCAAATTTATGCCTGTCATATAAAGTCTCAAGCTGACTATATCTGCTAATTGGACCGGTTGTGAGCTGTGGAAAATAAGCCACAAAAAGAAAGAGCTTAAACGGATTTTTCTGTGGAATAACATTTTCCCAATAACAATCAATAATGTATCCAAGCACCTGCAAGGTATAGTATCCCATACCAAGAGATGCTATCAGTTGTAGATTTATTAAGGAATCTAGCTTTGAGCTATAATGCCAGGTAATAAATCGAGATGCAAATGGAATCCATAATCCCCGTCCCTTTACAGTAAACCAAATCACAATATTAATCACGAGTGCAACAATTGTAATGGTCAGCAAACCTTTCGATTCTCTTCCATTTTTTTCTCTCCTTCTTTGAACCCAAATGGTCGAGATATATGCAATCAAAGTTGACGCAATTAAATATCCAATTGTATATGGTGTTGCCGCAAAATAGTAAAAAACCAGACTAAGACACAGCAGGATAACCCACTGTGCCTTTTGTGGAATCACATAATAAATTAAAACACCTAAGGTAATTAACACTAAGTAATAGAATGAAGTGATAGACATACTACTTTCCCATCTCCAAAATGATATCTACCATTTCGCCAACATTCTTCATGGTTACGACCTTTCCCATAGGAATCTTAAACCCAAATTCTTCCTCCACGCCAACAATAAGATTAATGTGTTCAAAAGAATCCCATCCGTCGACATCATCTGCTACTGTTTCGTCATGAAGTTCTATAGAATCATCATCAAGAATCTCTCTAAATACTCCATTTAATCTCTCATATACTTCCTCTCTAGTCATTTCAAATATCCTCCTTGTAAAAAAATTTATTTCATAACCAAGACTTTCATCTTGGCTCTGGAAACCTTCTTGTTATCTTGATTTTTGATAATTATCTTTAAACGAATCATCTTAAGTGCCTCATCCTTATCAATAACCTCTGCAGTTACAGTCAATTCATCTCCTACAAACACCGGCTTCATAAAAGAGATTTCATCAAAACTATGTATGAGGCTATATTTACCTGGCAAATACATTCCTGCAACCGTAGAATAAAAAGATGCTGTCAGCATTCCAAATGCGGCATGGCCTTTAAAATTCCCTCCACTTATCTCCAAAGCAAAGTCATCCTCTTTATGCAATGGATTTTCATCCCCAGTTATCACTCTAAAAGAATCTTCCATCTCTTTAGTGATCAATTTTTTAAAAGACGCTGACATGCCAACCTGTATCTCTTCGATTGTGTACTCATTCATTCTTTGCAAGCCTCCTTCAATCGCTGATATATACTTATTGAATCCAGCTGATTAACTTTTCTAACCATTGCATGAGTTCCATATCCTCCTGCAAAAGTATCATTTAACCCAATCGGTATCACTCTTGCATTAAGACCATTGTAGACAATTGTCTCAGAAATTATACTTGCCAGACCACCATATATGTTATGTTCTTCAATAACAGCAATTTTTTTAATCTTTTTTACTATATCAAGAACTTCATTTTCATTGAATGGTTTAATCGTTGTAACGTTAATAAGTTTTACTGAAATTCCGTTCTGTTCAAGCATCTCACAGGCCTTCATAGCCTCATCCAAAATACTACCAGTGACAAAAACTGCAATATTCTTACCATCTCTTAAACAATCACTTTTCTTAACATCATGAACATAACCATCCTCGAAATATTCTTTTTCATGATTCATGCCAATCTTGATATAGACCGGACCATCATGCTCATATGCTGTCTGTACACAAGCTGCCACCTGTCTTGGTGTTGCCGGAGATAAAATCATAAGATTAGGAATTGCTCTTAAAACTGATATGTCTTCCGTAGTATGATGTGTCGGGCCAAGTGAACTCCATGACAAACCACTTCCCATGCCAATAATCTTTACATTAAGATTCTGAAAACACACATCATCCCTTATAAATTCCATCGATCTATAAGCCAGAAATGCACCTGCTGTAAAAACAAACGGTTTTTTCCCAACTGAAGCCATACCTGCTGCAGCTGCAACCATATTTTCCTCGCCAATTCCAAAGTTATACATCTGATTTGGAAAA
Organism: Roseburia sp.; assembly: GCA_030844625.1. Lineage (GTDB taxonomy): Bacteria > Bacillota > Clostridia > Lachnospirales > Lachnospiraceae > Eubacterium_G. The sequence goes on from JAUUNJ010000003.1 coordinate 6,654, forward strand.
TTTCTTTTAAACATCTCGTCATAACCCGTTCCACTATCAGCAAGAAGATGGATAATATCTGGATCTTGTTCTGCCAATTCCATTAGTTTTCCAATATATGCACTATTCATCTGTTACACCAATTCCTCATCTGTAATTCCAAGTTCTTCCTTGAACACCTTTAATTCTTTTCTACCTGGTAATTTAAAATGCCAATTAGGGTTATTCTCCATGATAGAAACACCTTTACCTTTTATAGTATTAGCAATAACCAGTCTAGGTCTTCCACTGTTATTTTCAAATAAAATTGTATCCTTAAAAGCTTCCATATCATGACCGTTCGTTTCCAACACATTCCATCCAAAGCTTTTCCATTTATCAGCCCAATTTGGAGTTCCAATTGTCTTTTCAACAAAATCCATTTTTTGAATATTATTACAATCTAAAATTGCAATCAAATTATCTACTCCAAAGGCAGGTGCAGTCATAATCGCCTCCCAAACAGTTCCTTCTTCAAGTTCTCCGTCTCCAAGCATGACATAAACCTTTGCAGGGCTGTTATCCATTTTCAATGCCATGGCAATACCGAGTCCCATCGACAATCCATGCCCTAATGAACCGGTGGTCGCTTCTACCCACTGACTGTCCCGCATACACGGCTCTCCACCTATAAGAGAATCCTCTGTCAAATAAGATTTATAAATCGCCTCTGATATCAGACCTGCTTTTTCCATTACGCCATAAAGGGCAAGACCCGCATGACCTTTACTTAATATAAACCGGTCTCTATCCTGCCATTTTGGATTACTAGTATCATATTTAAGAATTCCCTTTAAATACATGGCATAAATCATTTCCAAGCTAGAATAACAAGATGCAAGATGTGCCATTCCACCTTTATAGCCCGTTATAAATATCTTTTTTCTCAGCTCAAGCAGTTCTTTTTTTTCCTGTTCTGAATTCATTTTGTTTTAAAAACCTCGTAATTCCTAATGCTAACATTGCAACTAGCAACGTCCCAATATAATAAAATAAAAATCTCTGTTTCAAATTATCGGTAAGAATATTTGCTAACGAACCAATGCCCCAATGAAATATAAACATTGGCATTGATAATTTTCCCAAAAACTTAAAAACTTCACCCTTTATACAAGAAGAATATGTCACACCAGAAATCATAAGCACACATATTATGAAAAATAATAATTCCATAATATTGATATAATCCTTATTCAAAACTGATACATAAATTGCAAACAACGCACTACAAATTTCTATTCCACTTAAAATAATTTTTCGTATTTTCTTTTCAACGTTTTGCTTTGCCAAAAATTCAGCACAAAGATATGCTAGTGTTCCTAATGCCATACAAGCCAAAGCTCTTGCCATATCATTCGGCCACGCACGATCTGTATTTACTCCCTTATGTCCAAAATACAAAATTGGAAAAGTAAATGCAAATACTTTCCAAAACTCAGGTACTTTCTGCATTAAATAAACCATCATTGGAAAAACTATTAGCATTGCGGACAAATACCAAATCGGAGCCACACGCGCTGAACATATACCAGATGAGGATAAATATAGTATTTCATACGGAGCATAGATAAATGATCTTATAAATGAGTGTATATCTCCTGTAAACAAATAATCTACATTATCAATAATATACTGAAGCAGAACAGCAATCACTGTATATCCAAAGAATCTTTTAAATTTATGAATTGTATAGATTAATGCTTCACTCCCAGGATTTTCTCTATCCTGTATACTACTGAAATGCTTATATGTAAATATACCAGTAAGTATGAAATAGAAATCTACCCAAACCCAACAATTTCTACAAATATAAGAACCCACAAATCCTATGTGAGAAAGGTGATGTCCCATTATCAACAGCATTCCTATAAATCTTAGGAGTTCAACATTCTGTCTCCCCCCCCCTCGAACGTTAGTTTGTTATTCTCATCAACCAAATTCTTCCACCTCATCAGAATCTATGCCAATACCACCACAATAAGCTATTTTATCAATAGCATCCATTTCTTTTTTATCTAAAGAGAAATTAAATATATCAAAATTTTCCTGCATGCGACCGACATTTGTAGTCTTTGGAATTAATATACTCCCCTTCTGTAATCCCCATCGTAGGCAAACCTGAGCAACCGTTTTCTTTTTATTTTCAGCAATCATCTGAAGATTTTCATTATTTAAGATCTGACCATTTCCTAATGGGCTACTAGCTTCAACGACTATATCATTAACCTTACAATATTCCAACAATTCATTTTGATTAAGTCCCGGATGCAATTCTACCTGATCAACCATTGGCATGATTTCAGCAGTTTTTTTTAATGATTCCAGATGATGAATTTTAAAATTACATACACCAATAGCCTTAGCCAATCCATCTTTATACAGTTGTTCCATACCTCTCCAGGTATCTTCGTTTATTTCTTCCCAATCTGGATATAATTTCATGCTGGCAGGCCAATGAATCAGATACAGATCAAAATAATCCGTCTTAAGCTTTTTTAAAGACTTATGGCAAGCTTCCTGAACTGCCCTATATCCTCGACTAGTATTCCAAACTTTATCTGATAAAATATATGCTTCCCTGGCAATTCCTTTTTCTGTTATAGCCTTTGATAATGCTATTTCATTACTATATGCAGCCGCTGTATCAAATAATCGATACCCCACATCATAAGCATTACTAACAACCTCAACCATTTGACTTCGGTCTGTTATCTGCCAGGTTCCAAGACCAATTTGAGGCAATTCAACTCCATTAATTAATTTTACCTGATTCATATTTATTCCTGTTCATTCACAGCAATTACATGCTGCTTCTTTTCATAACTATTATCAATAATGAATTCCCAAACAGTATTTCCCTCTTCATCTTCAGAAATCTTCGTAAATCCCTGAATTGCGTAAAACTCTTTAACCATGGCATTTTTCGACGTAGGGTAATAATATCCCACCAGTTTCTTGATACCGGAGTTCCTTGCCTTTTCAACCAGTTCATCCATCATTGCAAATTCCATATCTCTTTTCAAGACACGGCAACTCATAAGCCATAACTCCATATGAAGTTCATCATGATTTTCGCCGTCTATTCTTCCAATTACAATGCTGACAACTCCATTATCACCAAATTTGTCAAGTAACTTGCCATACAAAGTAATGCGATTCGGATCCACTGCCACCTCTTCAATCTCGTTCTGGCTATAACGTTTTGTAGTTAAATTAAACTGATTACTCTTATTAGTCAGCTGTGCAATTCGAGACATATACATTGGAATAAAGCTTTGAATCTCACCCTTCATTTCAAGAGATTTTAGGTAATCCTCATAACTTGTAAATGATGCCTGAAGCTGACTTCGCTTTGCATTCTCTTGATACATTTCATTTCTTTTCAAATCATCTGAAGAAAATGCTGTGACCTCAAAGAATCCAGCCTTATCTATAGTTTGAATATAATGCTCTACTCCTTTAATATCAGGAATTGCTACTCCCTTTACCTGTTCTTCAATGATTGCACGCTCTGCTGGATTATCATCCACAAAAACAAAACTCTCCGGAAGAAGTGTAAGCTCCTGAGCTGTCTCTGTTATATTCATACTTTTTGGATTCCAATTTGCCTTAAAGCTAATGAAATCATTTTTTTTAAGAACTGAATCCGGTCTTTCAAAACCACTTACAGCATTCGCCTCATCATTCTTTGAATTTACTGTTAGAAGAACACCAATCTGCTTATGAAGCTTTATATACTCCTGAAATTCACTATAAGTTTGTGCCAAAGATGTTTCCTGACCAATTTCAATATTATCCGCCCCATCGTCTCCAACGATGCCACCCCATAATGTATTATCCAAGTCCAAATTAAAAGCCTTCTTATTTTTTCCATAAATTGACTTAATAATATTGGCAATATTAAAAGAAAGATATGGAATAGCCGGAACAGCAACCGCATACTTATACATGTGCCAGTAATATGGATCAGCCCATTTATCCAAACCATACGAAGCTGAAATATAATTCACATCACATATGAAAAAATTATCATGTGTCTGAGCATAATCATAAAATGCCATATTTAAGCTTGTAACGTAATTTACTCTGCCATGATAATCACTAGCATCCTTATTCCCCATTAATCGAAAGAACGGATACTCAAAATTATTTTGAATAATGGGACAATGGTATTTTTGAGCCATTGTGTCCCACAATCCCGTAAATTTAGCTATTAACGCTTGTCTTTTAGTGTTCACATCTTCTTTAGAATCCACCATAATTGGCCATTCTATAATGTTTCTCACGCAAGTGCATACATAAATAATGTCAGGCTTAAACTCTTCCAACTCCGAGTTTGGAAACATACCATCCTCATAATATTGATTATATTCAGACTCATAAAATTCTGGTCTAATGCCATAATTAAGGAGAAAAAGTTCTAGTACAAGTTTTATATTCTCTGTAGTTTCACCACCTAATACCGCAATTTTTTTATCAATATATTTAGTATTCTCATCTGCCAAAAATTGTTTCTTTAATGATTTCTTTTTCTTGATAATGTATTCTGGGTCAAATGGATATTCCAATTCTTTCATAATTACCACCCTTCAAAAACAAAAATGAATCGTAATTACAGTTAATTTCTATATCAAAGAAATTTATACTATAATTCTGTTTTGATTTTCAATTATTACAACATGCTTTATATTGCACCATATTCTATCTTTTTTCAAGTATAATCTAAATTTAGGGCTGCGTAAATTTACCCTCGGAAATAATAGTGTAGAGTCCCCACGATGTGCTGATAAAGCATTAAACAACAACTTGTGCATTTATTATACATCTTTTTTGTATCCAAAACAAGCCTAGTTTTCTTTCAAGGCTGTTGCCGGGTTTTTCCTTTTTATTTTCTGCCTACAATCCCCATATATGCGAATTGAAATAAGCTTTCTTTTTGCTTTGGATCGAAAGTGTATGCGTGATGCAATCTACATACTTGCCTAATTCCCCATGCCTGTTCTTTTCCGCTTGGAACATATCGCTACTGCTTATAACATCGTATTCAGCACCGACTGCTTTAGGCTGTTTTTTTTCAAGTACTTTTTGAACAAAGTTGCAAAACATTTTTGGACATTATTGCATGCCCAAATTGGACAAAGTTGCAATGCCTCGACTGGCAGCTATCCTGCCAGCCGCATAGCCATTGCAGACCATATTTAGTTGTTACAGCACGAGGTATGGAAATGGAAATTCCGAGTTCTCATCCTCGTGTGCATGTTCCCTGAAATAGCTGAACTCTTCATCCATCTTTTTGTAATGGACAAAATCCTTCAGATATTTTAAATCTTCTTCGGTACGCTTGTGATCCTCTATGAGGTCAAGAAGAAAATCATTCATCTCTTCATAACGTTCCTGAAGGTTTTGATATTTTTTCTGCTCCTTGATAACTTTTTTATTTTTAGCCATTGTTAGCTGCCTCCTGATTGCAGATTCTTGAAAGGGTTTCATTGATACTTGATTCTCGTAACCGGTTATTGATTCCAGGAAACAGAATCAGTTCCACATGGTGGGTGAGACGACCAATCAGCGCAGTTGTCATCCTTTGGTCATAAAGGACATTCACCCACTGCGAGAATTCAAGATTTGTGTTAAGAATCACGGATTTCTGTTCGTGTATCTCAGACAGATAATCAAACAAAAGCTGTGAACCGGTGCGGTCATACGGAACATATCCGAATTCATCCAGTATCAGTATCTGGGCACTGTTAAGCTTCTTTTTCAGTGCAGTAAGCTTTCCACTGCTCTGGCTTTCGGAAAAGAGATTGATAAGTCCTGCAGTACGGTAGAACCTTACCGGGATTTTCTGATTACAGGCAGACATGCCTATCAGGATGGAAAGCATGGTCTTGCCGGTTCTGGTTCCGCCATACATGATAACGTTTTTGCCTGCGTGATAGAAATCAAGATTTAAAACACTCTGAAAACTGACATCTTCCGGGAAATCTATCTCATCTGTCCGGAATTCTTCCGCGCGGTATCTTTCCAAGTATAAATTAACGCTGGTTTTGGCTTAATCTCAAACATTTTTGTATTTAATATGCAGCGGATTTTTGTTTAGTTGTACCTATAATTGGAAATTTACACTCCTTCGGCAATTTTTAAAATACGTCTACCATAATTTCTTTATGAACGCTATCAGGGAATTCATTACATATAATATCGCATCCAATTACAAATTTTCCGGCACTTGTCGGAAGAATACATATTCCTCTAAAGAAATCATTGTCTTTATGTTTTACTTCTTCCCTTTCATACAATACCTCACCCGGGAAAATAGATAACACTTCGTTTACTTCTGCCGGATCCAATAAATTTGCAATATCATCAACCGTAATCAGTTCATCCAGACTAATAAACTTTGCATCGTCATTCAAATTCTTGGACTGATTAGGACCTGCAAATCTTAAATCCCAGTTTTCATAAGCGTCTGAAGCAAATCTGATATATTCTTCATCACGATAATCCATCAGTTCATGCGTTGATAAAACTAACAATTCATTGGGGAACTTTAATTTCACGCGGACACCGGTAGCTTTGGCATCACCAGTATTTTTCACATTAAAATATACTGGAAATCTGTTCTCATAAACATGTCGCATAAGCTTTACTTCTTCTTTATCTGCATGAACAAGCTTTCCCATCTTGTCTTTGTAGTTAATGCCATTCTCTGCATCCGACATATCTATAGAATGGACATTCAAACGGATTCCATTTTCTATGGCTTCTGCATCCTCATCTATCAGTTTTCCATCCTCATCAAAATCTGGATACACATCCACAGTAAGAATAGGCTTTCGATTATTCTCCATTTTCAAATCGCTGTTTAAAGCTTCTAAAATATGTACGCGCTCAGTCAGCCGAAGAATCTCTGCATAGCTCTTATCTATATCGAAATCCGTCGTTCGTACCCACCCAGGCCTGTTTTCTCGAAAAATCGCTTTTGAAATAGACTGGGAAATCTACTGCATAATCAAATTCTTTTTCTGTGTAACTGATTCCGGTTGTTTCTTCGATTGAACCATATCTATTTCCGATAATAAGAATATAGAAATCGGACGAGTCGATCGCTTCTTTGATAATTTTCCATTGATCATCATCGTCAGCACTGAACATCTCCATGCCAATCGGAAATTGATTCATGGTTAGAATCGCCTGAATCGCTTTGTTACATTCTTCTTTTAAATCTTCATATGTTGATGAAATAAAAAACAGGTATTTCTTTTCCAAATGATTCATATCTCCTTCTGCATTTCATATATCATTAGTTTATTTCTATCATTCTTTCTACAGCTTCTGCAATATATTTCATACCTTTGTCACCTGGATTTAATTATCATAATTCTTTAACTTTATATATATTTTTTCTTCTGCTTCCAATTTTTGATATATTTCTCTATTCCGATATTTAATTATTTTTGCTGGATTACCACCAATTACTGCATATGCAGGAACATCTTGTGTAACAACAGAAGCTGCACCTATAACTACACCATCACCAATAGTCACACCAGGCAAAATGGTAGTTCTAGCACCAATCCAAACATTTTTTCCTATTACAACTTTTCTTGGTATATCCCGCTCATCATATGGAATAGAATGCAAATCATCACTATCATAATTATGGTTTCTTGCAAAGATTTGTATATCATGTGCTAAAATCGTACCATCTCCAATCTTAATTCCTCCATATCCCCAGAGTACACAATTCATCTGAATATGGCAAAAGTTCCCTATAGAAACTATTTTTGGATCAGCAATTTCTGTACTGGAATCAATAAATACTTTTTCTCCACATTTCAATAAACTCTGCTTTAAATTTTTTATTTTTTTCCTTTAATTTTTTATATAATGATACAAGTTTCTTATTGACATTCCACCTTGTAATACTTTTTATTTACGTATGCTTTTGAATAAATTATTTATCATATTTTTTTCTTCATTATTCATTGAAATACAGTATACAGAAACAAAATATATAATAGTGAATACAGTTCCCTCAATTATTAACATCATAAATGTTTGAACAGGAACTAAATGCTTCATTAAAATTCCGATAATTACCGGAATAACAATAGCTTTAAAGACACCTATTATATTTTTCCAAAAATTAATAATATCTAGTCCAACAATCTTCTCATATATAATATTCATAGCCATCCCATTTCCCACTATCAAGCCAATTGCTGTTCCTATTGCAGCTCCAACAGCTCCAAATTTCATTGAAAGCGGGATACTGATTAAAACGTTACCAATAGAAATAATTGCATATACTACAGATCGGTATTTATGTTTGTTCATAGCTTGTTGTATATCAACCCCTAATGTCTGACATAAAGGAACCGATACGGGAATAATTAATAAAAGTGTTACATAATATGCCTCATCATAGCCTTGCCCTGCCCAAAATATAATAAATTCTTTTCCGTATAATATAAATCCAGAAAGTACTAACATTACAATATAAGATTGCAGTCTACCAACTTTAATAAATAATCTATTTAAAATATCCAGACAATTCTTTTCCGAAGCAACAGTCTGATTAATTTGTGGTGCTAAAACAGTTGCTAACATATCCGTAATTTGTACATATATATTATTAATCTGTGCCCCTATGCTATACACTGCAATTGCTGCTGATCCTACTGTTCTTCCAAGTATAAATTTATCTACATTCCAATTAATCTGATCAATTATTGAATTCAAAAATAAAAAAGAAGAAAAAACACTGATTTGTTTAACTAAACCAAAATCAAAATTGCGAATATCAAACTTAATTTTCAGCTTAATTTTCACATACCAAATCGTAACAATACCTGTAAAAACAGTTAATATAGTTGTAACTACTACAATTCCAACAGACCCATAACCTAAAAGAAGTAAAAAAATGACCAAAAATGGGTTTAGAATATTTCTTAACAAATCAAGGCATCTTAAAAAGATAAATTTCTCCTTTGCAGTAACTACGGAAGTAAAAACGCTAATTGGAAATGTCAATACCATATTAATTGTCAAAATGGCAAGCAATTTCTTTGCTAATACCAATTCTGAAGCAGACAATTTATTTCCTAAAATAGCATTAGAATTGGCAGTTATTAGCATTCCCACAATCAATGCTAATAAAGAAAAAAAAGAAAAAACCAACAAAAATGTTCCATTGACTTTTTCTTGTTTTTTACAGTCATTTTTACATTGAGCATAGAACCTTAAATATGCACCACCAAAGCCAAAATTCAAAAGACTCAGATATGATATTAAACTTGCAACTAGCTGGTATACCCCATATTCATTTTGGTCTAAATATCTTAACATAATAGGAACATATAATAGTTGTATTACCATCTTAACTATATAATTTACATATCCTAAAATTGCTCCTATCTTAACTTGCAAATTATGATGTTTTTCATTCATGTCATCAAACCCATTTTTATCCTTCCAACAGACTTTTCAAAACGGTAAACTGCTTTTCTGCCTCTTTTTTTGTATTTTCGCATGATACTGTAATGTTCTCTAAATAATTATGAATTACATTGTCAACAACATAACTCTCTGGCTTTTCTATATGCGAAAACTCCCCTCTATACTCTATATCTTTCAATAATTGTGCTGTCTTACTCTCATATACAATTGGATAAAAAGAGCAGTGTGCATTTAATGCCATTACAATAGAATGAAATCTAGTTCCTATAACAAATGAAGCTTTTTCAAAAAGTCTAATTATTCTATCTAAATCGCCATCATATGATATAATATCTAAATTATAATCTCCCATTTTCTCAATTATATTGCATGCAGCTAAATCTCCTTCACTTTCGCATAAAGCTAATAGAGTAACTTTTTTCCCCATTTCATTGAATCTTCTAATAATATTAATCAAAAAATTTTCATAATCTATCCAAAACTTTTCAGCCCACTTCCACTGTGGAAATTTTTCAGTACATGTTAAAGGTCCCCATACAGATATTAAAATTGATCCATCCTTTTTAACCGTATTGCATTTATAATTAAAAACAATATCAGGAGCGTAACGAACGTTCGTTAAATGTTTAAAATAATTATAGGAATACAAATCTCTAAAACAAATGTCTTTTAATCCTTCAAATAGATACTCTATCTGTTCAATATAGGTTTGAGTTTTAACTCTTGTCATGTTACATCCGAGTAAAAAGAATGGTGTCTCCTTATTAAAAGAGTTTTTCCACAGCATATCTTTAACATTTTTTAATCCACATTTTTCAACCATGTTTTTCCATATATCATCTTCATCAAATAAACCTCCAATCACATAAACCACAGCTCTATATTCTTTAGTTGATAATTTAATATATTTTTTTCTGCTTATCCTTAATATGATGTCTTCAAAAAAACAAGTAATTTTAGATTTGTTAAATAAAGTCAAATTATTCAGATTACTCAATGTTATGCTATATTCTGAATCTGCACGCAAATAAAAATGTTGGTTTTGAAAACACTTACATATAGTATATATAAACATATCATCCCCAAAATTTAAACCTGTATAGGCCAATAATAAAATCTTATCATTTTGCATATATCTTTCCACCACTTATCCAATATTTTATAATTTCCTTCACAAATAACTTAGGTCTTAGCATTATTATTTTTTTCATTCTATTATAAAATTTCTTTTTTTCTTTTTTTGATAATGTGCGATAATTCAATATATCAAAACACACAGAAGGCATTAGTGTCTGACACCCTGCTTCATATCTTTTATATTTTTTTTCTTCTAATACAGAATATATTTTTTTTCTCCATATATACATTATTATAACTGATGATATATACCTCTCTATAATAGTCTTTTTTAAACCACTGTTAACTAATCGCAAATCCACGTCCATTCCTTGTACATTTAAAACTGCCTGTTCAAGTTTATTCATACTTGTATAGACGCTCTGCCCCGTTTGCCGATATGCATAAACACCTTTATTAATAGCAAACATCTCTCCATAATTCAAACTATTAATCACTATATTATTATCATCAAAATATCCAATCTGCTTTATATACTTAATTCTTGTATTATCAAAGCATTTTCTATGTACGCAGCCCCCAGCAGGTAAATAATAATTTTTCAGAAAAGTCTTTTTATCCACTCGCTGGTTTGTTATTTCCATTGGCAACGTTATTTCCTGTTCCAAAACACCATCCATATCATATTTATACCCAAATGCAACAATACTAATGTCTTCAAACTGTTCAAAAATTCTTACCGCATCTTTTACAAAAGATTTATCGCAGTAATAATCATCGCCATCCAGAGTGCAAAAAAAATCTCCGGTCGAATGCTCTAAAATATTTAATCTATTTGCACTAGCCCTTTTCACAGAATCATAATTTTTTCCATTTTCTCTTGGCATGACGTACATTTTGATTCTGTCAGGATACTCTTCTATATAACGTTTTACTTCCTGAATCGTGCCATCTGTTGACCCATCATCCCCAACAAGTATTTCCCAATCACATGGTTTCTCTATAGCCAAAATGCTTTCGATGCTTTGTTTCACATACTCTTTCTGATTATAATAAGTCACTAAGAATGATATTTTCATACAAATAACTCCCAAATTTCATAAACACCTGTACGACCGCCAAATCCCTCTTTCTGTGAACACAATCCCTCATTTAAATAAATCTTTCCATGCTCAGTAGAAATACCGAAATCCAGCCATTTTTTATTATTTTTATACTTTTCAATCACAGTATTAACTGCCAAATCCAACGCTCCTACTGTCCTTGCCTCATCATTTGCTGCCATATACTGAGTATGCACAACCTGATCATATTCATAGACAACCGTTCCAGCAATCATATTGTTTTCTTTTTTTGCCGCAAATAAATGAATATTTTCCGGCAATCTGTCATGAAGTAATTTTAATTCTGCACCAGTATGAACTGCACATGTACCATGTCTTTCTGAAAGTACTTCATTTTCAAGTGCGATAAATTTTTGGAAATCGCTCAATTCTGATAATTCTTCAATCATCACACCTTCTCTTTTTGCTCTTGATATCTGAGCTTTTCTTCCTTTTGGCATTTTAAGAGGATTGGTTAAATTCAAATAAGTAGATACATCAACCGTTACCAATTTTGCATTATTGGCAAACAATGCAAACCTGTCCTCTTCAGCCGGTTGATTGTGATAAATATGAGGAATACATTTATACCGGATTGAATGGACTGCATTTTTCCTGGCATATTCTATCAATTGTTCAAAACATTCCATCATTGTATGCTGTTTCATTTTTGTATCCGTTATAAATCCGCCATATGTTAATCCTCCATGTGATACTAACATATTGCTATGCTCGCTCATTGGAAGAAGTGCTATTAACTTTTCAGCCTCATAAAACATCAACGAATGATCCTGAAATCTATCTCTGTGATAATCCATATAATTTCTGTCGAACATAAATAGTGGATTTTTACTTTCTGCATTAAACATATTCCACAAATCTGCATCTGCATCAGTATATCTCTTTACCTCAATCATTTATCTTGAGCTCCTTATTTGAATTCATTAATTTTATCTATAACATACTGAATTTCTTCTTCTGTCATTCCATAATACATAGGCAGACTTAATTCTGTCCTACAGATTTCTTCTGCTATTGAATAATCTCCTTCATGGAATCCAAGATTTTTATAGCAATCTTGCAAATGCATTGGAATCGGATAGTGTTTATTAGTTCCTATTCCGGCATTATTCAGCCATTTTTCCAATTCATCTCTTCTTTCACATCTGATTCCAAAAATATGCCAGACTGGACTAGCATAATCCGGTACATATGGAAGAATTACTTCCACATTCTTGATACCTTTTAAATATTTTTCCGCAATTTTCCTACGTTCTGTATTCATTTTATCAAGATGTGGCAATTTAGCTGCTAAAAAAGCTGCCTGCATCTCATCAAGTCTGCTGTTATTTCCCTGATATATATGATGATATTTATAATCTGATCCGTAGTTTCCTAACGCTCTCACCTTTTTTGCTAATTCGTCATCATCTGTGACTGTTGCACCAGCATCACCCAATGCTCCAAGATTTTTACCTGGATAAAAGCTAAATCCTGCTGCGTTTCCAAATGAACCGATTTTCTTTCCTTTATAAGTTGCACCATGTGCCTGTGCACAATCTTCCACTACATATAAATTGTGTTTTTCTGCAATCTCCATAATCGGATCCATATCACAAGGCTGACCATATAAATGAACTGGCATAATTGCTTTTGTTCTTCCTGTAATAGCTACCTCTATTCTTTCAGGATCAATATTAAATGTTCTGATATCCGGTTCAACAAATACCGGTGTCGCACCAACATAAGTTACTGCCAAGGCAGTCGCAATATATGTATTAGAAGGAACAATTACTTCATCACCTTCTTTAATACCAATTGCTTTTAATGCAAGCATTAATGCATCAAGACCATTTCCTGTTCCCACACAATATTTTCTATCGCAATAATTGGCAAAAGCTTCTTCAAAGCTTTCATCCTCAACACCTTCAATATACCAACTTCTTGTATATACCCGGTCGAATGCTTCTCTTAAATCTTTATCTAATTCTTTTTCCATAGGTTTGAAACTTACAAATGGTACTTTCATAATCAACACTCCTCTGCTGTAGTATTTTCACTTTTTTTCACAAATTCAAGGAACTCATCATAGTTTCTGATATAATCTGACTCATCATATAATTCAGATGCTAATACCATAAGCACTGCATCCGGAGAAAAATCAAACATCTCTCTCCACATATTGTTTGATACATAAAGTCCCTCATATGGTTTTTCAAGAGGTACAACTTTCTTCTCTTTTCCATTGTCTAAACGAATTTTGCAACTACCATGAATACAAATCAAAATCTGTTGTAAACATTTATGTGCATGATATCCGCGAGTAACACCTTCTGCTGTGTCATACATATAGTAAACACGTTTTATTTCAAAAGGAATATCCTTAAATTCCTCCAATGCTACCAATTGTCCTCTCTCATCACCATGTGGTTGAAAAACATATTTTATTACTTGCATCCTTCACTTACCTCTTTTCAAAAACTACTCCATCTATTGTTTTACATTATATTTCTTCAATAATCATTTACATTTCGAAATAAGCTTCTTTATTATTCCCCTTAGAACATGCATTGGAAAATATTTTAAAATTGTTTTTATCGTTTTTTTACTAATAAAAAAAGAATCTATATCATATTGACTGATTCTATTTAAATATTCACTTCGAAATACGTCTGTATTAATATCTGTGTAATTGATTTCCATTATATCATTGTTGTTCATAATTTCTTTCAAATTGCACATAAACTCTTCTTCTGATACCACAGAACGTCTTAATTGATTTCTCCGTTCATAAAAATATTCATCATCACATATTAATTTATCAACTTCTTGATATAAATCAGCCTCATTTTCAAAGTCAACCACTAGTTTTTCTTGATTTAACAAATATCCATCTGCATCCTCATCATGTCTTAATGTAACCGGAACAATACCTGCTAAAGCAGCATACTGATACATTAATCCACCACAAATTGGATATGTATTTAAATAAAATCTACAATGCTGTAATGTTTGAAAAAGATCGTTTCTTTCCAGAGTATGAAATATACGTCCTGGATACTTTTTCATTAACTCTTTCAGTTTAGAATCGTCTCCACTCCCAGCATACCAAAATACTACTTCTTTATATTTTTTCAATATATTATCTATAATATCATAATACTTATTTTCTCCACCGAAAGTTTTATATAATGCTCCTCCTGAGAAAACAACCTTTTGACCATTGACTATTTCAAATGGAAATCCTTGAAACGGAATGTCTTTATTAATAATTGGATAAAATGGTAACTTTGCTATAATATTTTTGCATATACCACGATATTTTACTGAAACATTGGCTCCATAATCTCTAAATTCAATACACTTATCAATACATCTGGCTCCAAGCCAGAAAGCATGATCTGTTAAGTTTATTTGATATCTAGTAACTTTTCCTTCTAATATGTTTAAACTTGTTACACCTACCACATCATTTGGAAATGAATAAAAGAAAAAGTCATGTGGTTTAAATTCTGAAGCAAAACTGCATAACTGCAAAATTTGTTCAGTATAATTTTTCTGTCTTCTATTAATGTATAATATTCTTCCATCATTCTTATTTATTATATTCTGTATATCAGGAATATTTTCTTTGCAATCTTCATACGTTATGTAAATCACCTTTTTTATCTGACACAGAGCTTTTATATAAATTTGAGCTAATCCTCTACTATTTAACCCAAAACCATCATAGAAAAAAATAACATCTGTTTTTTCTCCTATAGGAGATAATATCTCCATTTTGTTTGCAATTTCTTTTAAATAACCTTCCAAATCCTCATCTACATAATATAAATTCGTTTGATATAATATATTTGCACAATTTAAAATCAACTCTAATGCTGCTTCGTAATTTTTCTTTCTAATTTCTGATTTAATACCGCATTTCAATTTATCAACAATATGCAAAACATATTCTTTCTTAACCATCAGATTTCCTACCTCAATCACAAACTCCATCTTCTATATAAATTACATTCAATGTTCTTTTTTTATACTTCATTGCAAAGTTCTTCACAAATTACTTATCTCTATTTCTTCGGCACCCACTCTAATTGTTCAATACTTTCCAATTCGTTGTATAACTCATTGATGTGCTCTTTTATCATATCTTCTGTCATCTTTTTATAATCAATCTTTAGCAATTCATTAATAATATCTGATGGGAATCGATATTTAATCACTTTGGCCGGCACTCCACCAACTATTGCATAAGGTGGAACATCTTTTGTTACTACTGAGCCAGCAGCAATTACTGCTCCCTGTCCAATATGAACTCCTGACATAATTGTAGCACCAAATCCTATCCAAACATCATCATCTATAATTATATTTCCTTTTGAAATTGCTTCTTCATTTTTATAGTTTAGTAATGCTGTTTTAAAAGGATATGTAGATATATTATTTAATGTATGTCCCGCATCCAATATAAAATTTACATTCTGCCCTATCGAGCAAAAATTACCTATAAATAATCTTGTTATATTTCTAAATGATACAATATTCAATTCTCCATACGTGTTATTACCTACTGTCACTATTTCTGGAGAAAATATGCAATTAACCGTAGTTTTATTATTAGTATTTCTTTTTTTCCAATAATGTTTAAATCTCACCATGCGGTATTTATAAACAATATTCATCAAAAAACTATTTTTTAATAATTGTTTTAATTGTTTCATTAATGTTCTCCATCTAATATGTTTTTTAATTAATGACAGTCTTTTCATTTGAACAAACAATACCATACATAATCCATAATATAGGATCCGTATAATAGCCTCCGGCTATTTGACTAACAAAAGCAAAAGCAAGTACTCCCACTTTTAATGGTCTAATATTTTTAGAACTTTTTATACAATTATATGTACAAATCAGGAACAAATAAATTGTATAAATAATTCCCAATATTCCATTTTCTGTAAAAAAATACAAAAAAGAATTTGCGAATTTATAATCAATGCCTATGTTAAGCAAAAATGAAAGACCTGACGGTGTGTTCATATTTCCTAGTCCCATCCCCCAATACCTTGTAATTTCCATAGTTTTTCTAAAAACATTTACTGCAGCAGACCATCTAAAATTATAGGATCCATCCGTTCCTAAAAACATTGAAAAAAATCTGTTACTAATTGGGTTATTCGTCGATAAAATAATTATCAGCAGACAAATTCCTAAAAGAAAATATGTTAACATTCTTCGAGGTATAACTTCTTTATTTTTGAAGACTTGAAATAAAAACAATACTATTATTCCTATAGCTGTATATACAATTCCTGACATAGAAAATGTCAACAATATAATTACTGCCAAGAGTACAATTTCCTTTAAAAGCATATAATTTTTTTTATTGTCAAAAATATAGTATAGCAAAATAATAACAAGTAAACCACATAATATGCCTAATACACTTGGTTCTGAATACAAAAATTTAAGCCTTGTCTTTGAAAATCTGTTAATTACATCATTTAGTCTCCAAAATATAGGCTTATTTATTGTTAATAAGGAAATAACTAACATAATTTCAAATAGACCACAAATATTTTTAATTATTGTCAAATGGTCAACAACCCAAAATCTTTTTTTTGTATATGATAATAATGAAATACATACTAATATTTTTAATGAATATACTAACACCTTCACTGGTGAAAACGTATTACCAGAAAGAAAAATTTCTCCCAAAATCATCAAACAAAATGGGACAAAAAATATAACCATGTCTTTCAAAAAACTAACTTGAATTTTTAAATTTTTGAATATTAAAAATAATCCAAAAAAATATAATAAGTTAAGATTTCCGTTTCCAAGTATATCTGCAAAAACAACAGATAACACAAAAAGATATATGATTAGCTTTTCTTTTTGAATTATAAATTTTCCACTATTCTTTATGGTCATTTTCTAATTTCCTATCTATTTATTTCATCAATAACTTTTTTCAATATTTCTAAATAAGAATTTCCATCGACTGTGTCAGGTTCTAGATAAGCTCCTTCTCCCCACTCATTCCATGCCATTAAAAAAACAAACTCTTTGTTTTGCTTCTTTGAAATAGTCATCAGCTTTTTCATATATTCTCCGAATTTTTTAGGAGATTCATTTAATATTATACGTGCTTTATTTCCCCTTCTCGGAGAATCATCATATCTGACAAACCCACATAAATAGGTATCTCTTGAAGCTTTCTTTGCATCTGTAAGAATATTTTTCCAGCATTTATCATAGTCATAAAAACCTATTCTTTTTTTCTTTTTTGCAAAAAATTCCTTAATCTTATACTCCATAAAAATTGACCAACTTGTTGGTGCAAATGGGGCATATTTCATTTTTCCCTCTAATCTTTCTGGCCAAACACTATCTTTACTCAAAAAATATATTCCATCAAATCCATCTTTTTTTGCCAATTCATTCCAATATATTGTCATTTTTTTTAATGTTTCAATATCATTTCTTGGCTGAAATATAGAAAAAATCGGTCTGTTATCTTTTTTTATATATCTTTCATCCTTAAAAAATGGTAATAAATAATTATAATGTTTTTTCCAATCATCCTCTGTACCATACACTAATTCTGCCAGTATTCCAGAATCAATATTTTCTAAATCTTCTGTTGATTTATCATAGTTCGGAGCCCAGTCTAATCCCCGACTTAATTTACTCCATGTACGTTTCCAAGTTAAATTATCCCAAATAAACATAAAATTTATGTCTATATCTTTATTTTGTAATAATAATTCTGCCGGTTTTTGCAATAATTGTTGATTTGATGAAAACCAATAATGATAAATACCAAATCCATAAATACCATATTCTCTTGCTAATGACGCTTGCCATCTAATTGAATCCGCACAATCCAAACTATAATAATTCTCATTTAATGGAACACGTGGTTGATTATGTCCCTCATATGCTGGTTCCGTTGCCTTAACTGCAATCCAATCTGTGAAGCCTTTCCCCCACCATTTATCATTTTCTGGAATTGTATGATATTGTGGTAAATAATTAGCTATTACTTTTACTTTGTTCACGCTCATTGTTTAACCTTTCTTCCAAAACATTTACTATTCTTTCGCATGCATGCCCATCACCATATGGATTGTTTGCCTTTGCCATGGCATCATAAACTTCTTTATTTTCAAGAAGTTCTTTAAAATTATTATATATATTTTCCTCTTCTGTACCAACTAATTTTAGGGTTCCTGCTGAAATTCCTTCCGGTCTTTCTGTGGTATCTCTCATGACCAGAACAGGCTTTCCTAACGACGGAGCTTCCTCTTGAATCCCACCAGAATCAGTCAAAATCATATAGCTTTGAGCCATAATATTATGACAATCAAAGACCTCAACCGGATCAATAATATGAATTCTATCAAGATCTCCTAACTCCTCTTTAGCTGCTTGCCTTACAACAGGATTCATATGAATTGGGTAAAGTGCCTTTACATCTGCATGCTCATCCATTACACGATGAATGGCTCTAAACATGTTATGCATTGGCTGCCCTAGATTTTCTCTTCTATGGGCAGTAATAAAAATCAAGCGACTTCCTTTTGCCCATTCCAATTCCGGATGAGAATAGTCTTCTCTTACAGTCGTTTTAAGTGCATCAATAACCGTATTTCCAGTAACCCAAATTCTCGAGGCATCTCTTCCCTCTTTAATTAAATTTTCTTTTGATTTCTCTGTTGGTGCAAAATTATACTGTGAAATTATACTTACTGCTTGTCTGTTAAATTCTTCAGGATAAGGTGAATAAATGTTATATGTACGTAATCCAGCTTCCACATGCCCAACTGGAATCTGAAAATAGTAACAGGCCAATGCAGTTACAAAAGTAGTTGATGTGTCCCCATGTACTAGGACAACATCTGGTTGTTCTTTTTCCAATACACTTTTGATTTTATCAAGAATATTTGTTGTAATATCAAAAAGTGTTTGCTTATCTTTCATAATAGATAAGTCATAATCAGGTATAACTTCAAATGTTTCAAGCACCTGATCAAGCATCTGTCTATGCTGACCTGTCACACAAACCACGGTCTCAAAGTCCTCTCGTCTCTTTAGTTCATTTACTAAAGGGCACATTTTAATAGCCTCAGGTCTTGTTCCAAAAACCAACATTATTTTTTTCATATAGCAGTTCTCCCCTCGTCCAAGATAGTTTTATAGGCTTCTAATGTCTTTTGTCCCGCAATTTCCCATGTATAGTTTTCAAATATTCTATTTTTCAATTTATCATTCTGTGGTTTTGCATATGCTCTATCTATTGCACTTCGAATGCCATTTATGTCATCTGGTAAACAGTACTCTGCCATGTTTATAAAATACTCAGTTGTTGACCCTTTTGAACTTATTGCTAAATTGCACCCCATTGCTGCTGCCTCAAGACTTACTAATCCCGGTGTATCTAACCAACTTGGCAATGTGCTTACTTTGCATACTTTATATAACTGATAAAGTTTTGAATTTTCTATTTTAGGTATATAATAGAAATTAGGATTTCTATCCATTATCTCTTTAATTTCATTAAAATAACCTTTCTGATTATCCGAAACTGCTCCTACTAATATCAATTTATAATTTGATTTATCAAGTGCTTTTACTAACGACAACTGATTTTTTCTAGGTTCGATTCTTCCAACACAAATAATAGCATTTCGATATTTTTCAAATTCTTTTGGAATCTCTACTTCATCTTGTTTTCTTGCAATATCAGCATCTATTGCATTCGGAATAACTTTATATCTGTCTTTTTCAACACCAAAAGATTTGCAAAATTCATCCATTTCCATTTCAGAATTTGGCAGAAAATAATCTACATTATCTACAACATATTTTTGCATTTTCGTGTATCCGATTTTCCAAAGATTTCGAGTAGCTTCATTTCTGGAATTTTTATCCTTCAAATATCTTGCAATAGCTTTTATCTTTTCTTCTGTATCAATTTTCACATGAGAATTAATAAACTTTCGAATACCAACTTGTCCTAATCTTTCAAACTCATCCATTGGCCAATATATTGTAGATAATACTATTGGTTTTCCTTGTTTTTTTGCATTTTTTACATGAAGATATGTTTCTTGTATTCTTGTAACATTAGACAAATGCACTAAGTCATAGCTTGAAAGATCTGGTTCAAAATCAAGACTGAAATCCACTTCAACACCTAGCTTTTCTAATTCCATTTTTGTTTTTTCTAATTGAACTGTATCTCCACCTCGTAACTCAAAAAAATTCTTTCTACTCTGCATCAATACTTTCATTAATTTTTCTCCCAAACTTTCATATATTTATCACAAATATACTGCCAACTATATTCATCATTAATTCTTTGTTTTGCCTTTTGGCCCATTTCTTCCAATTCTTCTTCGTTCATACTATCAGACTGATCAATCAACTTCGCCAAATTCCCATTCTCTAGTGTCCAATACAAAGCACCATCTTCAGCCACTTCCCGATTGAACCCAACATCATACAGCAGATTCAGCTTCGTACTTCCAAGTGCCTCCAGCAAACTCGGATTTGTTCCACCAACTGAATGTCCATGGAAATACCCATATGCTTTCTCTCTGATTTTCTTAAGCAGCTCCTGGTCATACACAGTTCCAACAAACTTAATGCGTTTATCCTGAGAGAAATGAAGCTTCTCGTCCAGGGCATTCAAGAACTTCTCATCTTTCGTTGTAATGATTGCAAAATCTTTTGTAGAATGGCTCTTCATAAATTCCCGGATCATTGTTTCAAAGTTATTTTCTGGAACAAATCTTCCTACACTGATATAGAATTCTCCATCACGTAGTCCATGTTCATCGAGCCAACTGATATATTTAGAATCATCGTCCTTCATAGTAGATGGCGTCGTTTCAGATCCATACGCAACAAAAGTTGTCTTCGGCTTATAAACTGCGTACTCTTCCTGAATATACTTTTCAATATTCTTACTGTCACAAATACTCAGATCCGCATATTTTACCATCATACGTTCTGATTCTTTCCAGTACTTTCTGACAGGTGCACTCCATTTTGCACGCATCCATTCATGTCCATCCGGATTCAGGTACACTTTTCCACCAAGTGCATGTATCTTTTTTACGAAGTGATTCATAAACGGACCTATACGGCATGCCATAATATAGACAATCGGATTTTTCAGTTGTTCTTTCTTTATCAGTTTGCAAGCCTCACTAAGTGCTTTTACATCATAATAAATAGCCTGTGCTGCACCAATCTGTGGAACATGAAGTAAAAATCCTCTTGCATTACAATAAATAAATTCTGTTTCATTTACTGCTTTTGCTCCGGGAAATTTGCCAATATCCATACATCCACTTCCATTCGCTTTACAGTACACATAATAGTGCAGATTCTCTTCATCCTTATGATACTCTAACAATTTATTTATAAAAGATTCATATCCGCCATATTGTCCGATACTCTTCGCACCAACCAATATAACATTGACTTCTTTCTCACTCATTACATACTTCCTTTTCCAGTCAATACAACCTGCACTGTCTTAGCAAGGATCTTAAAATCCCTTCCAATACTCCAGTTCTTAATATACTCCGTATCCAGCTTCACGACATCCTCAAAATCCGTGATATCACTCCTTCCGGACACCTGCCACATTCCTGTAATTCCAGGCTTTGCAGACAATCTTGCTTTATGATGCAGCTTGTATTTCTCATATTCATCCACTGTAGGTGGTCTTGTCCCAACCAGAGACATATCACCGAGCAATACATTGAAAAACTGCGGGAACTCGTCCAGACTGAGCTTCCGGATCAGATTTCCGATTCCCGGCACATATTTTCCATTCGCATCAAAGTGGCTTCCGATAATTCTTGGATCATCCTCCATTTTAAACATCAGTCCATCAGAGACACGGTTCTGCTCCATAAGTGCCTTCTTCCGTTCCTCCGCATCCAGATACATCGTACGGAACTTATACATCTTAAACATTTTACCGTTCTTTCCGACACGCTCCTGTGCGAAAAAGATTGGTCCCGGTGACTTGATATAGATCATTGGTCCTAAAACAATTGTAAGAATCACTGTGATCAGAGAACCTACAATGCCGCCGACAATATCCATCAGACGCTTTGTCAGATACTGTTTGTTGCTTACGAACTGCATTCCAGAAGTCAGGACCAGATATCCGCAGACATTCTCAGCGATCTGCTGATGATCAGAATCTGCAAAATCCTGCATCACAGAATAATGTGTAACAATTCCCATCTCAGAAAAGGCTTCCATATACTCTTTCTTAAAATGCTGCTCCTGTGGCAGGACGATCAATGCTTCATCCACCCAGTTCCTGCATGTCCACTCGCTCATCCCGGATTCCGGTATAACAGGGATTCCCTCATAAGTATCATCCCACTCTCTTCCGATCAGTACAATACCCGAAAGAAAATACGTCATAAAATTATGATTGCGGATATGCTCAAGTGCCTGTTCCAGATATTCCGGTGTAGTCACCAAAAGCAAGGCATTCTTGCCATCTTCTGCCTGATGTCTGATCATACGTCTCTTCCACAGGATCCGCACCAGATATCCCACAACAAATTCATAGATTCCAAGCATGAACAGAACTGTCCTCGAGAAATCATCTCCTGACTTCACAGTAAAAAGATAGAATGCAAGCAGTAATTCCAGCAGGCATACTTCCTTCACTGTCGACACCATCTCTATATAAAAACCACGCTTTAGAATATCCCGGTATCCATCTACGAAAAACAGATACAGAAATTCAAATACGACAAGTAACAACACAACATTCTGATAAACAGAATCTCTATATAATCTGCCAAGCTCTCTATGCCTTCCATAATATGCTGCTGCAAGACACAGCTGCATACATAACAGATCAAGGACAGCAAAGTCAAGATGCTTCAACCATCCCTTATTCCTCTTTCGATACATAGCAATCCCCTTTATAACATTTTATCGATAGCTAATCTAATATATTTTAACACAATTATAAGTGAATAACAACGTATCCGGGCTTTTCTTCAGAATATCTTAAAAATCAGTGTCTTCTTACATTCTTTTTTGTGCATTTTGATTATCTCCGGAAGGGTTTTCTGATCTGGCTGAATTCATGATTACGTATCAATTTTTCTGAATCATCCAGACAATAAGTATAGCTGAATTCCGCCATTCCCGAGAAATCCGTGTGTTCTGTTATCTTCTGTTTCTCTCCCAATACTGTCCATACAATATCCAGATTGTGTTCCTCCAGAAAGGCAAGTAGATACTGTTTCTTAATATACATCGCATCATGATCTCCCATATGAATAACTTTTTCTCCTCCGGCACTATAAGCATATTCTCCATCCCATTGCAGATTCATCTCCTCCATCAGATATACAGCCGGTAACATGTAACTAATATCTTCATTGGTGCAAAACGGTGAATCTTTTTCCGCGATATAATCATTTACAGTTGCGATCAGATAACACGGTGCCGGTTTCTCCTGACGGAAGTTCTGCTCCTCTTCTTCGCCAAGATAATTCACCATATCCGGACTCCATGGATATTCTCCCAGACAGTTTCTATACATCTCACCTGTTCCTTCCGGCATCCAGCGTCCGTCAAAATTTTTCTTCTGAAACCACTTCAGCAGCTCCTGCTTTTTTCCTTTTTCATAGAAATACGATCGTATCTGTATCCAGACTCTGCGATAATCTTCCTTCTTTGGTTCTGATGATTCCTGATACGACTGCAGGACATAATATTCTTCCCCTTTATAGTTTGTCGTAAAAAGCTTCGCTATGTATTTCTCCTGATCCTTCTTCCGAAACCACTTCATATCCGCCCAGTCCTCGAATCTATAATACGGATACTGCAATTTTGCCCCTTTAAAATCATTTTCAAGAAGACGGATTGTCAGATCAATCTCACGAAATGAATTTCCCTGCTCCGGACTTATGAACTCAATTTCATTTGACGGATATTTCGGTGCATATAGGAAATTGTCATAAATATTTCCCATCTCCCTGTATAGATAAATTTTCTGATATTTCTTGCCTATTCTTTCTACCTGTGTATCTCTATTTCGGAGAGAACCATAAGTATAATCAATCCATCTGTCATAATCCCTGCATCGCCCATCATATCCACTTCTGATAATATCCTCAAACACCATCTTACCAACATCTTTCCTGGAAAGACCATAATCAGATACTTCGGTTGGTATCGTATAAACAGCAAAATCACTGCTCTGGCAATTCCAGTACAGGCTGCTATACGCATCCTTCATTTCTTCTGTCCATGCTTTATCTGGAATATGCTTTCTGCTTTTATAAGGTGGTCTGACGCTCTCTACCTCCTCCTTGGAGCACCACTCTCTATAATATGCATACTCGAAAATATTTCTCAGGTAATCACGAATGAGTACATTCTGTGGCCATTTTCCTTCATCTACAATATTTGTTGTAATATAAGATATCATCTTTTCTGCGTACTCTTTCTCAGCTCGCAGGATAATTGCTGAATAGATTGCCTGCCAGAGTCTTTCCTGAATATAATCATCCTCCACATCTACAAATAGCTCTGCGATTTCCGTCATATCATCCGGATACAGACGGAATAAATTCGTAAGTCCTTTGCTTGCCATGTCTCTTAGCTTGGTATCATTGCTTCCTGTTCCCCAACAGAGAACTATTTCCCAAAGGGAAATGTTGTCTGATGGAAAAGTTTTATCATCCAGTCTCACAGCTCTTTCGCACAAATCAGATAATGTTTTCATATCATCATACTGTTTCAACAGGTAGAAACTCAGATAGAAATCTCTGTCATAGTTGTTCATGGCACATAATTTTTCATGAATATAGAAAGCATTCACCTTAATGTTTTTCTTCGTTGAGACGGACAACAATCCTGCCATCGTTTTCTTTACATCTGTAATTTTTTCTGAGTCGAGTAATCTGTCGATCACTGCAATCGTATCCGCTCCAATTATACTCTCATTTCTCCAATAAAGACCGCTCATAAAGGTCTCTACTACCTTTTCTTGATTCCTTTCATCTATACAGTCAATAAATTCTTTCCCTGTATTGCGGAAGAATACAATCTGAAGCATTTCCAATGTACCGGTGGTGATTTTATCGTCCAATACATCCTGAACGATACGCTCCGTATTCTCTGTCCCATGCTTTCTCACATAACTTTCTGCGTACTGATATTCAAAGAATTTCTGATAAGAGAATGCTATCTTCGTGCCATCATCGTTTGCTTCACGGATCAGATTTTCTGATATCAGTGCTTTCATGATTCCAGATGTCTTATCTTTTACTCCGAACGGCTCCAATATCTCCGCTACACATTCTCTCAATTTTCCCCAGGAAATCGTGTAACTGTCATGTTCTACCATATATTCTGTCACATACTCCAGTATTGTCTGTACCACCTGATCTCTCACGGAAAAGCAGTCACTGTATTGTCTTGATATCTTTTTATTTTTCAGCATGAAAAATTCTTCCATAAGATTTCCGATATCACTGACTACAACCGACTTATCTTCTTTTTCCTGTGCTATCTCACAGATCATTTTTAAGAAAAGCGGATTCATGAATTCAGGAACACACACTGTCTCATAATTAATTGTCACGCCATAATATTCACAGAATCCCGCCAGTGCCCTCTCTTCCCTTTCGGAAAATCCGCTATGCACCAGTTTCTCCATTTTCTCTAATTTTTCTTCCTCAAGATACTCTCTGAGATAGAGCCCACGACAGCTTATAATAAGCTTCAGATTTCTGTATTTTCCCATTTTTGCCTGAAGCAACGGAAGGTTTCTGTTCCAGTAATCGGTATCTTCTGTCTCATTGACCGCATCAATACAGATTGGGATGTATACATCACTTTCCTCACCATATGCATCCAGCCATGCAAAGTACTGTTCAATCTTTCCACCCGGATGTTCCCAGTTCATGATCACATCATCCGCTGCCGTATTCCTGCCGAACATATCTCCAAGCAGCAGACCAGCCGGAAGCATCCGTTTGCAATATCCATTGACAATATCACAGAGCAGATGCGTCTTTCCTATACCTCCCTGCCCAACGATCAGTATCATCTTACTTTCTTTTATGCTAAGTCTTCTGACATCCTCCTGCTTCATAATTCGGAGAAGTACATCAAGTGCCTCCTTTAATTCATCCAGATACCGGGTTGGAAAAGTGCACATATAGGATGCCTGAAATCCCCTCCAGCTCTTGTTATCAAAAGTGCCTGGCCCATTTTTCTCTTCAAATCTTTCTTTTTCCGTCTCAAATGTTTTCTTTAGGTATTTTCCCTGATTATTTATATTGTCATATACTGTCTGAAATGCTTCACCACTTATGTTGTCTGCATTTAATTGTTTCATCTCGTCTTGCAGATTTTTAATAACTTTCTTTATTTCAGTGGTACTCTCCTTCAGAACACAAGGCTCTCCTTCACTGCCATGTGTCAGGAATTCATTCAGATGTCTGATGCACTCCCTGCTTCTGTTCTCAATTCCTTCTTTGATTCGTACTACTTCGTCTTTACGCAATATTGACTGCAGTCTGTCATACAATTTTGTCTTCACATTCAGTTCATCACTGTATCTTGGACCTGCCATTGCAATTACCTGTCTGTTTTTCTCAATCTGCTCTTTTATATCAAATGCATTCTCCGATAAATGCATTGGTATTGTTCTGTTTCTAAATGGTACATCATGGCATTTCAGTACATTTCTGATATATTTTACCGGGAGTGCTTCCAGTCTCTCACTGTTCTCCTGTCGTATAACGATTCCTATCACACAGCCAAAAATCGTTACCGGAGAACCTGATAATCCCTGGTAATCCTGCAATTCATCTTCTTTATTCACTGAGATGATAAATTTATCTTCCGTTCCATTTGCGATACATCCCTGTAATTCTATCTTTCCTGACGCTTCCTTTGGATATCCTGATATTTTGCAGAAATCACCTGTGAAGTCATTCTCAGCCTCTGTCAGAACAGTGATTGGCTTTTCACTGAGTTTTTCTTCCAGCCGGATGAACACACAGTCTATCCCTCTCTTCTCAGCCTCCCTGAGATTCATTGTCTTTCCTCTTACCGGATCATCTTCCGTAATTAAAAACCAGATTTCCCGTTCGTGTATTGTACCATCATCTACAATATCCTCTGCGGTAAGCACATTATGTTTTGCCGTCACTACGATGTTTTCAGCCACAAGGAACCCTG
>JAUUNJ010000288.1 GCA_030844625.1 Roseburia sp.
GACGTTATCACATAGGATATTGAACATACTGATTAACAATAATGCGGTCACGGACAATAACAAAGCGGTTGTATTGTTTGGAATTGAACAGGGATTGCGATCCCTGTTTGAGATTGTCATTATGCTGTTAACAGGATTGTTAATGAATCTCTTTTGGGAAAGTGCAATAATACTTATATCATTTATTCCTGTGAGAATATATGCAGGTGGATATCACGCGAAAACACCAATGCAGTGTGCCATAAAATCATGGATGCTGTTAACTGCTGTCCTTTTATGGATGAAGTATACTCCCAATAATGCAATTCTGCAGATATTTGTATTAATGATCACGGGAATATGGATGTTTTGTTTTTGTCCGGTTCAGGATGAGCATAAACCATTAAGTGAAAAAGAAAAAAGAAAATATAAAGTAAAAGCTTTTAGAAACTTTTTTCTTGATTTTTGCGTGTTTGGTATAGGGTACTTTTCTAACATACCGGTTCTGTCCCGATGCATAGCATTAGGAACGCTTATGTTACTTGTAATGTTAGTTGCGGGAACAATTAAAAATAATAAAAAGATGAATGACACAAATTAGGGGGGAACGATAATTCATTGGAATTTTGTGGTGAGAATTTTCTCATTTATCTTTTTTATTATAATTTTCATCTTATATGGCATAATTTATGCCATATAAGATGAGAACAAAGCAATGGGGGATTATAAACGAGTCATAATAGGGGATTTATGTACTGGTTTAAGGCGAGACAGATATAAACTGTTCTCGCCTGTTTTATTATAACAAAATAATGATAGAAAAGGGGGATACAATGAATTATTCAAAAAAAGTATATTCAAAGGCAATTTTAAGTTTTGTTCTGTCATTTGTATTGTTCTGTTGCAATATCAGCACACCAAACCAGGTGGAAGCACAGATTGAAACAAAAACATCAATTTATGATGAGATTAAAAAGACAAACATTTCCGAAGAAAAATTAGAAAAAATAGCAGAAGAGGCTTTAGTTGATGGTGAAAAAGCAGCAGAGGAGATTAACAGGTATAAGAACAAGGTTGATTATGAGGCAGCAGTTAATGAGGCACTTAAAGCATATTATGAAAATGAAGAATTCAAAGAACTTGCTGATTTTGAGAATGAGATTGATGGCAGAGGTAGCGATATTGTAGAAGGGTATAGGGAAGCTGCAAAGGAAAGAGAAGCCGGAAACAGCAATGGATATGAACCGGGAACAGTTCTTGTTTCTTTCAATGAGGGAACTTCAAAGAAAGAAATTAAAGCGGTTGTCGAGGCGGAATATGGAACCTGCGAAAATATATTTAAATGTTTTAATGGAAAATATATGGTCACAGTTTCAATATCCCTTGGACAAACAGTTGATATGGCCAAAAAAGCATTTTCTGAGTACAGCATAACGGGAGTTACAGCAGCAAATGACTATCTTGAAATTTGTGACAGTGCATCAGATTATTTAAATGATGAACAGGCAGCGCAGCAATATTATCTTGACAATATAAATGTAAAGAACGCATGGGATTATGTGACGAAGAAAGATCATGACAAAGTTCTTGTGGGTGTAATTGATACAGGAATCCAAATGGATCATCCTGATTTGCAGGGGATGATTTCTCCTGATTCAGCGGATGTTTCGGACGAGAACGC
This sequence comes from Roseburia sp., assembly GCA_030844625.1. Classification (GTDB taxonomy): domain Bacteria; phylum Bacillota; class Clostridia; order Lachnospirales; family Lachnospiraceae; genus Eubacterium_G. The sequence continues at coordinate 1,661 of JAUUNJ010000288.1, forward strand.
GGGAACCCGTCTTTTAAGTGAATGCCAGTCTACATATAATACTGCTCACGGAACTCAGGTTGCAGGGGTAATTGCAGCAAAAGCAAATAATGAGATAAATATAGCCGGTGTTGCAAGCTGTTACAGTAACGACATCGTAGAGATTCTTGCAGTACAGGCAAGTGTTTATGATGAGCAGGAAAAGAAATACAATTTTCCGGTTGCATCCATTATACGCGGATTAGATTATTGTGTAGAAAAAGGCGTAAAGGTAATTAATTTTAGTGGTGGAGCAAAGGGAACGAATTCATATTTAGAAGAAACAATAAAAGAGGTAACAAGCTATGGAATTATTTTTGTTTGTAGTGCGGGAAATGATTCCACAGATGCAGAATATTATCCTGCTGATTTTGAAGATGCCATTGCTGTAATGTCATCGGATCGCAACAATAAAATATCTTTCTTTTCTAATTACGGAATGCAAAAGGACATTTGTGCGCCGGGATCGGGAATTGTCACAACAACAATAGAAAGTACTACCGCCAATGTACAGGGAACATCTTTTTCTTCACCTGTTGTTGCTGCAGTTGCTGCGATGATGTGTTCCATAAATGATGGTCTTAACTATTTCGATGTGAGAAGAATATTGCAAAGAACATCTGTAGATATTGAACTGGGCAACAAGTGTCCTAGTGGGTTAGTCAATGCCTATGAAGCGGTTAAGACGGCAGATGGATACGATTATACTAAGCCAATTGATAATCCGGATGATTTGAACATTCATAATGTTGCCAAATATAAGGATGTAACTGTTTCCAGCACATATGATTCAGTGTATAGCCCGGCTTCAAACATAGTTGACAATGATGAATACTCCAAATGGGTATCGGAAAATATACAGGGACAGTCAGTGACAATTGATCTGGAAAAAAGTTATGTAATCAATAACATAGAAATTTTATATGATAACCGTTCCATTACGTCAGGATACCAGATACTTGTTTCTGATGATGGGAGCAATTGGACGGAGATTGTCAGTCAGGATGTGGAAACATTGTTCAGCAGTGATGTTGATGCGGCTTTAACACAGGCAAGATATATTAAAATAAATTATCCGACCAATACATCTTATGTAATTATCAGAGAAATCAAGGTTTGGGCATACAAGATACCGGGAGATGAAGAAGTGGTTGCAGAACCGGTGGAAAGACCATCGGAGGCCACAGACCTTTATGTTAGCTGCATTACTTCAGGGCTTATGCTGGTAAATTGGACTGAAAACAAAAACAAAACAATAAAAGGCTACAAATATAATATTTATATAAATGGCTTTTTGACTCAGGAAAATGTTGACTGTGGTGTTAAAATAATAAGCTGCAGCCCAGGATACAAAACGGTGAAGGTCACAGCTTTATTAAATGGATATGAGTCAGGTGGTGTGCAAAAGAGTGTATATATAAAAAGTTCAAACTAGAAAACAATAAATATATTAAAAAGAGATATGAGCTATTATAAACTGAGTCAATATAATGACAGTTTTTGTTCCTGTCTCTTTTTTTGTGTAAAAATCCGAAGAATCCTTTCTATTTATTATCAGATACTATAAATCTTTTTTTGTGTTATAATGAGGTCATAAGAGATGTCATTAAATGAGGGAGGAAAGCATGAGTAAAAAAGGAATTATTTTTGATTTGGATGGAACCTTATGGGATGCTTCTCATAGCAATGCACCTGCATGGAATGTGGAACTTAGAAGGCATAGTGAGATAGATATAACAATCACGGCACAAGACCTGCAAAGTTACATGGGAAAAACCATTGAAGAAATAGCAAAGATTGTTTTTCCCCACATGGAAGAGAAAGAACGTGTTTCTATATTAAAAAAATGCTGTAAAGAAGAAATCGTTGCCCTTCGTCAGCATGGAGGGATTCTGTTTCCTGATTTGAAGGAAACATTAGAAGAATTGGGCAGAGAATACTATCTCTATATTGTCAGCAATTGTCAGGACGGATATGTTCAGGCGTTTTTAGATTATCATAAAATGAATGAATACTTTGAAGATATTGAGATGGCAGGGAGAACCGGAAAAAACAAGGCAGAAAATATCAGGCTGATAGTTTGTCGAAACCATTTGGATCAGGCAGTTTATGTGGGAGATACGGCTGGAGATTACAAATCTACAAAAGATGCGGGACTGCAATTTGTGTATGCCAAGTACGGATTTGGAACAGTGGAGGATGCGGAATATTCAATTGACCGTATTTCTGATTTGGTAGATGTTGTAAAAAATATATTATAAAGTTACCCGCCTTTTGTATTTGAAAAATGATGGAGCAGATAATGAGTAATAAAATAATAAACAATACAAAACTTATAATTCATAATATTGAGAACCAAAGCAAAGAAAAGCAATTAATAGATCTTTGCAGACGATTGGGATATCAGACACGAAAAATAAAGCCGGGAGATACTGATTCCTGTCTGGGTACAATTGTTGGAATCAGAGTTCCTGATCTGATTTCAAAAAAAGATAAAGCACCAGATGGATACAAACTTCCTGAACTTATTATTTTTTCGGGAATATCAGATGGAGAATTGGATGAATTTTTGGCTGAATAC
>JAUUNJ010000289.1 GCA_030844625.1 Roseburia sp.
TAGCCAGCCGTTGCTGCGTCATATCATTTTCTTTTCTATATAGTTTCATTTTATTTGTTATTTCATATCACCCGTTCTGGTATCAATAGATTTCTTACTTGCCTACTTCCAATATTCCAATAGTTTTTCATCAATCTTTGATATCTTGTTTCGCAACTGAATTTTATTATAGAATTCCAATGTCTCTATTTCTTTTCTATCTTCCCTATGTTTTCTGATTGTATCTATGGCATCTGCCGGAAGAGTCACTCCGTAAAGTCCACCATACTCAATATGCCAGTCAGAATTAAAATATCCCGGTGCCATGTTATATTTCATCAGCCCCAAATATGTGTATTCCACATTTTCAATTCCCAGTTCTTCCTTGCATTCCCGGACAATGCACTCCCTGAGTGTCTCTCCTTCTTCCCTGCAGCCACCAAACACTTCCCAGTCTTTTCTCCAATGATTCCATCCCATCAGGTAATCATTTCCAACCTTAACAACCGCCAGAGCATGATTTACCGGATGATACTCTTTATCCGCCTGCGTCTCATCCACATAAATCATTTCCAGAAATTCGTTCCCTCTTGCATCTTTAATTATCATACTTCCCCCGTTATGCAATTAAAATCTTATACCATAATAGTATAACTATAAAATCGCAAATCTTTCATAAATTAATTATCCATATAGTAATAAGTCAAAAATACTTTATGTTTTATGGTGAATTCTTCCGGCAATTTCATCATCATTTTCCAGTGTTTTTCCTCGAATTGCTTAATTGCTTCCTCATCCATGGATGCCAGAACTCCTCTGCTCGCCTTCATTCTTCCATGCCAGCTTTCTCTTGTAAAAGGCAGGTCAACCACAAAACTCTCCATCTGCGGATTGTCAAAATAATGTGTTGTCAAGTCTTTAACTCCTGATCCACCGCTCCATTGACTGTTAAGTTCTTTCACCAATGCCCATGATTCCCTCGCAATCATATCATTTCTTACATAACTCATATATATTTTCATAAACATTCCATTTTGTTTCAGCATTGCTTTAATTTTAGGTACAATAATCTGTGGTTCAAAATACCAGAAACACATACATGCCGTTATCACATCGAAAGTATTGTCTGGAAAGTTTAAATCTTCAGCAGAACAAACCTCATAAGAAATGTTTTCGAATTCTTTTGACAAAAGTTTTGCCTCTTCTATTTGATTCTCTGCGATATCTGTTCCAATAATATTTGCTCCATACTGTGCCAGTCCTCGTGGTATCACACCTGTTCCAGTTCCCAAGTCCAGCCATTCTGTTCCCTCTTTTCCGATGCCAAGCTCATACAATCTGTCAAATAACTTCTGTGGATAAATATCTCTGTACTTACTATATTCTTTTGAAGTCTTTCCAAAGTCGAATTTCTGTCCATTGTCTATTTTTATTTTTTCCATAGTACCACTTTCCTATTACTTAATTATTATAACATAAATTTTCTACATAATTTTGTCTAAAATTTATTATAAGTGCGGAGCGAAAATATCACATAACCATGCATTTCATTCGTAAAAATTCGCTTCGCTCATTTTTACTTATGAGGCTACTTGCCATATGAATGCGTAAACGCATTCATTCCGAATCTAAAAAATAGACGGAAATATTTTCACAAGTGAAAGATTCCCATCTATTTTTTATCTTCTTGCGAATGCCTTGCATTCGCATGGCTCGTTAAAATTCAAACTTTTTCTCAAAGTATGCCTTTAAATCTTCTATCTTAATTCTTTCCTGCTCCATTGTATCACGGTCACGGACTGTAACTGCACCATCTTCTTCGGAATCAAAGTCATATGTTACACAAAATGGAGTTCCGATTTCGTCCTGACGGCGATATCTCTTTCCAATTGCTCCTCTGTCATCATATTCACAGTTATAATATTTGCTGAGTTCTGCAAATACTTTTTCTGCACCTTCATTTAATTTCTTTGATAATGGAAGTACGCCAACCTTAACCGGTGCAAGTGCCGGATGGAAATGCATGACTGTACGCATATCCGGCTTTTCCTCTGTACCAATATTTTCCTCATCATATGCAGAACAGAGGAACGCAAGTGTTACACGGTCTGCACCGAGGGATGGCTCAATAACATATGGAACGTATCTCTCATGCTTTTCATCATCAAAATATGTCAAATCCTGTTTGGATAAATCCTGATGTTGTGTAAGGTCATAGTCTGTTCTGTCAGCAATTCCCCAAAGTTCTCCCCATCCAAACGGGAATAAGAATTCAATATCAGTAGTTCCTTTTGAATAGAAACATAATTCCTCCGGTGAATGGTCGCGGAGACGCATTTCATCTTCTTTGATTCCAAGACTTAATAACCAGTCGCGGCAAAATCCTCTCCAATACTGGAACCAATCAAGGTCAGTTCCCGGCTCACAGAAGAATTCCAGTTCCATCTGCTCAAACTCTCTTGTTCTAAAAGTAAAGTTACCAGGAGTAATTTCATTTCGGAATGATTTACCAATCTGTCCAATACCAAAAGGAATCTTCTTTCTTGATGTTCTCTGAACATTCTTAAAGTTAACAAAAATACCCTGTGCCGTTTCCGGTCTTAAATAAACTGTATTCTTTGCGTCCTCAGTTACACCCTGAAAGGTCTTGAACATCAGATTGAATTCTCTGATTTCTGTAAAATTATGCTTGCCGCAAGTCGGACAGGCAATCTGTTTTTCCTCTATGTACTCTGCCATCTGCTCATGAGACCAGCCATCAATGGAGTCTGTAATTTCAATTTCATTTTCTTCCATATAGTCTTCAATCAGCTTATCTGCTCTAAATCTTTCATGACATTCCTTACAGTCCATTAATGGATCGGAGAAACCGCCCAGATGTCCGGAAGCTACCCATGTCTGTGGATTCATTAAGATGGCACAGTCCACACCTACATTGTAAGGGTTCTCCTGAATAAATTTCTTCCACCATGCCTGCTTAACATTATTCTTCAGTTCCACACCAAGATTTCCATAGTCCCATGTGTTTGCAAGTCCGCCATAAATTTCTGAACCAGGATATACAAATCCTCTGTTTTTGGCAAGTGCTACGATTTTTTCCATTGTCTTTTCCATTTTACTTCTTCCTTTTCCTTACTATATTTATATTTATATTATTTTATCCAATGCTATTTTTCGGTGGTATACACAATATAACTTGTTCCATCATCAACTTTTGCTGTAGTAATAATGCCATCCTTATCTACATTACAGTTATCACTTATATATTTTACGGTTCCGTCTATCTGTACCTTATATTGCTCATTCACAATAAGAATATTGGAATCGGTCATTTGTTTAATTTCTTTATTAGTAATAGCTGTCTTTTTATCCGGCGATACGAAATCAGCTTTAATCTCACAGTCTGAATTGTCTCCAATTGTACCGATATAGAATTTGTCCGTCTCAATCCTGTTATATTCCTTTATATAAGAAAAAAAATCATATGTTGTGGCAAAATCAAGAACCATTGTTGCCACCTCTTTTTTAACATCAAACTTATTCAATGATATTGCATCACTTACAGAAGCTTTGCTTCCACTGTTGTAATCGGACACTTCCTCATTAATTTTGGATTCCAGAGCCTCTTCATCATAATAATCCTTATCAAACTTTTCTGATACGGCATATGAAACAGTTCCATCTTCCTGTATGTAAATTGCACTCTGATCTGACTCCAGTGTGATATCTCCCACCGTACTGCCACATGCAGTAAGGCCCAGAGCCAGCACAATTATCATAACAAACGCTGTTATCTTTTTCATTCTCTATATTCTCCTTTTATTCATAAACATTTAACTTTTGTTCTTAAATAGTAATTCTAAACGCTATGTGAGTTAATTTCAATATTAAATTTCCAGAAATTCTAAAGAATTAAATTTTCTGTCAATATGGTGATTAATATATGCCTGTATAACCGATTTCATCTGCCCTAATACCTGTTCCGTAACTTTAAAAGTAAAAAGTTTACTTATCGGAGAAGTAATTATAAACTGTAAAGCATACAACGCTGAATCATCAATCTGCCTTTCTTTTGGAATTGCACCATGACAATTTTTACAAAGCATAGTATTGTGATTCAGGTCAAAGCAGTCAAGATGTTCTTTAGAACCACAATTTCCACACGTAAACATATTGGGATATTCCCCATTAATTACCAATATTTTTAATTCGAAAATACATCTGACCAATTCATTTGGTATGACCGTTCCATTCAGAGCTTTCATGGACAGATAAA
>JAUUNJ010000290.1 GCA_030844625.1 Roseburia sp.
GTTTCAGGCGTTCTCTATGAAAAGGGGACAATTGGAACATGGCAAAAAGTAAGTAGCTGCTCAAACAGCAGCACGACCTCAACCTGCATGGTGAGCAGTAGCTTTAACACTAAGCCCGGAAAATCTTATAGGCTTGAGTATTCTGCGACCTTTAGCTATTCCGATGGACGGAGCGAAACCATTACCGGAAGTACCAGTAGATAAGTGGAGTTTGTTATATATTTCAGCAAGTTAGAAAGGTGTGAGGTAATTATAAAGGCGAGACCAACGCGAGTTATCCGATACCTAGCTATAGTCGCACTGTGCTTGCTTTTGGGCTTTATGCTTGGAAGAAAAAGCAAATATGAAAAACGAGATTATTTGAAACAATTCAAAATTGGAAAAGCAACATACTCTGAATCGTTGATATATGAGGCTTATGGCGGATTGCAAAATGATGGGATAATGTTAGCGGTATACTACGATGTGGATGCAGCCAAAATTATTCATCAACTCGATTCATGGGAGAAAATTAATGATTCTCCAACCATATCTTCTATATTAAAAAATGTGTCGTCATATTTTGGATTAGATTTTGTGATTCCTGAAATTGCAAGTGGAAATTTTTTTCTTTATGATAATAGTCAGCATAAGGAACTACGCTCGGAAGCCGAAATGAATACATTGCTTTTACATTCTGAAGATGTGAATTTTAGTCTCGTTGTCTGGGATGATGAGAAGCACACAATTTATATAGTAGAGTACAGAATTTAAGGAGGTTCGTTATGAAGAGGTTCGTATCATTAATTCTTTCAGTGTGTTTTTTGTTTTCGATAAATACTGTGTCTTATGCTGCTAACATAAGCAGCCGTAAAGCTAGCAATCCTGTTATTCAAAGCATGAATGATAAGTATCATGTTGATTTTTCGGGAATGTCGATAGATGAATTAAATAAGTTTATCGATAAGATGAAAGATGAAGATCAAACACGTGCATCTGGAAATTTGTTAAATAATACACAGCTTGCATGGTTGGCAGCTGCGCAAATTGCACGGGATAAGGGATATGAATGTGCGGCTCTTATGGTTGAATTCTCTGTATATAATATTGACTATTCTGAGAGTGTGACGGATTCTTCGACGCCATTGCTTGACAAGTTAAACACGACAACAGTTTTTAATAATTATAAAAACAAAGTACTTAATAGTGGCTTGAAAGATTTTAGTGGAGGAAGTTGGTCTTTTACAATTCAAAAGTCTGATAATGCAGATTTATTCTATGCATTGCATAGGGTAAGCACCTCTGGAACAGGCTTCATGATTGGTAATTCTATAATGTATTACTTGATTACCGTTCATGACACATTTGATTTTGCATATGACAACAACTATGACGACTTGTTTACTACTACAGTGAACAATTGGGCTTGGTTGTGCCAGCAGACGCATGTGTTGAATCCCATAGAGATAAATCTTAGCACGGCTATTGGATAAAAAATCAGTGGTATTTATTTTTTTGCGAAAGTAAAAGTTGAAATCTAAAATAAGGATGGCTCTAACGTATGAAAAATTTTACGGAGGTGTTTCCAATGCAGAGCAACTGATGTATAAGAAATCTTGTGTATACTCTAAAAGTAAAGAAGGAAAATTAAAATAGCTAGTGAAAAAATATCTCGTAGAATTTTTTTGAAAGCAAGTGGGATTGTGGCTCTTTCTTCAATGGAGCTTAACTCTGGGCTGACTGCTTTTGCAGATAATCAAAGTGATGGAAGCAAATCTCATATCGAGAGATACCATAGATACGATTTTGATACAAAAGAAGAATCTATAGAGGAAATTATAGTTGAAACCAATTCCTTCACGGATGGAGAGACAACTGCAGGCTATTTTCCAAATGGAAAGATTTCGGATATTGATCTATCCGATCTGTATGCGATTATCGGAAGCAATGATATCACTGTTGTTGATAATCCAACGGCAACACCATATTGTAGTACGGTATGCCTACAGATAACGACCAATAATGGAGGGACAAATTATGGTTCTGGATTTATGATTGGGCCTAATGCACTTGCAACAGCAGCACATAATCTATACAGTATAAAGGAAAAAGCCTACGTTAAGTCGGTAAATGTCGCACCTGCTCGATCTGATAATAGTAAACCTTTTGGAAGCGAAAATGTATCGGCAAGTTCGATGATTGTTAGTGATTCTTATCTTGCTGGAACAAGTTCGGAGGATTGGGCGATTATTACGCTCAAGAATAATTTAGGAACGAAAACGGGATGGCTTGGGTTACATTGGCAGTCTAGCAATTATTCATCATCACAGTTGGTGTATGCTTATGGCTATCCGAGCCAAATAAATGGTGCCGATGCGAGATATCGGATGTGTAAATCTTCTGGGTATATTAGAAGTCAGACTTCAAAATATCTCAAGGGCGATTGGGATTTGACAGGTGGCTTTAGTGGTGGTCCTCTTGTAGAATATATTTCTGGAGCTGGGTATGTAGCTATCGGAATCCATAAAGATGGAAGCACAATTGATGGTTCTTCATATCCAACTTCTTATACAGGGGCATTGAGAATAACACAATCGCTTTATACGCTGTTCCTTTCATACAGAGGTTGATAAAATGAAATGCAAACGGAAGATTATGGTTGGCATAGCATTTGTGGCAGTGGTTCTCTGCATTCTATTTCAATCGAATACATTCGGAAGAAAAAAATCGGAACTTATAATTGAAGAAGTTGACCTGAAGAACAATTGTATTTATGCGACTGCAAAAAATCAATTATATGATACGGATGACAATTATATAATTTATGGCGTATCAAACTACTTGAAAGGAAATCTTCAGTTGTCGTATCTTAAAGAAGGCGAAAGCATTCTTGTGATATCAAACGGTAAGGTGTTGCTATCAGATCCGTATCAATTTGATAAAATATACAGTATTCAACTGTTGCAATAGCGTTTCATTTTCTCAATAAATAATATAAGCTATTTACAGCTGCCTCCTCTGTTAAGTGGTGGTGCAGTGCTTATTCTCAATAACGATGCGATTGATGAAAATGATAGACCTTTTTGGAATTTAGAATTTTCTCAATAATCAAGCCCCCAAAATGGCAAACTTGAAATCATCGAGAGATACATAAAATATAGGGTTAAATCGACTTTCGTGTCGAAAAAACAAGTGCTAGAAATAGCAAAATTCATTGAATTTTAGAATGACATTTATAAGAAACCAGTAGATTTGCCTGATATTTGTGATTTCTTTGACCGTTGGGCCATTGATTTTGCACTACATTGATTTTGCACTACTATGAGCAAAGGAAAAACTTAAAATAAGCAAACAACCCGCCATTTGCAGCGACTGCAAGTAGCGGGTTGTTTGGCCTATTTAGAGGTTAGTCTTTCAGTTTGCCATGGTCACAGCCAAGTGAGAGATAATGCTCAATCTCACCACTCAGCACAAGCTGGACGCACTCCAAGGGCTTGTTGTATAGTAGCCAATCAAGTTCAGCTCGCTGCGCAGGGGTGTTGCCGTATTCGTCCTCAACGGCGATACAGTCGATGGAAAGGATAGTGCCATCATTAAATTGGGCTTCCACCCGGTTGGTGTCCATGTTGTAGCGGCAGGAAAGCGCTTTTTGAGAGTGATTATGGTCGAAATACTGATTTCGTTTCATTTGAATTGCTCCTTAAATGATTTTTGGATTTGTTTTTCAACGAGATGAGGTCTCTTTTTCGTTTTCTCTTAAATCACCCATCCGCACTATCCTGCATCGCAACTGTTCACAATGCTCTCCACATCCGGGCGGTGCATCAGCTTTTGCAAAATGCCAAACTGCTTTTTGGTGGACGCAGACACCAGATACTGCCACTTTTGCGGCAGGATGGGCAAGTCTGCGATGCTCCACTTAACGTACTTGGCATCGTAGACATTGGGCGGTGCCAGCTCCACTAAATGACCAATACACCAGCTCACCAAATAGCCGTTCCCTTCAAGGTAGCCGTCTTTGCGGCTGGTAGCGCCAAGGACTTTTGCATAGGACATAGCGACGGATGGCTTTTCCGCCACGACTAATTTTGCGATAAAAATCCCTCCAATCTGTTTTGGATTGCAATATGTAAGGCAGCAAAATGCCGCCTTAAAATCAGATGGGTTCGGTATCTTCCTCACCGGGTTCCTCCGGCTCGTCCTCGGTGGGAATCTCGAAGTCGCCCTTGTCCTCGGTGTAGTTTGCATCAGGGTCAAGGGCTTCTTCTGC
>JAUUNJ010000291.1 GCA_030844625.1 Roseburia sp.
TCTAATGTAGATAATTATATGTATTATGAGAAAAATTTGAATCAATACTTAGAATATGTTGGTGTAGATAAAAAGAGATTAGAGCAATTACTTGTTAAAATCATGAAACTTAAAGAATATACTAGTCATAATGGGGATAAAGATTCTTTCTTTTATAGCGAATATGTTTTATATCTCTTGGGAATGCGCCAAATATTAAATATAACTATTCAAGAAAAAAATAGAGAAATAAGTAAGCGGTTTCCAATGCTGGGCTCTCCATTTGAAGAAATATTAGGTGTTGTAGTTCTTTGTCAATATCTGCTAGATATAGATGATATAATATTTTGGAGAATTGATAAAATTTATGAAGAGAAACATGTTTATAATAATGATTTTAGAAAATATGTTCCCCAAGCATTTGATGTGTGGAATAAGTTTTTAGATAAATCAAAAAAAGACTACAGTGTGGAATATAAAAACAAATATTCGTATTTTGGGGTATTACTATTTGATTTAATTATTGATACAGCGGAACTTGTATCAGAAATTGCAAAATATTCTCCTAATCTTCGAGCATATGTAAGACATATGATTTTATGTTATTACAAGTATTTGAAGAAAAAAGGAATTCTTTTGCCTAAAGAGATTCAAAAGAAAGTGTATGATTTTTAAATATTAATATTATTAGGGTTACGTAGCAAACTGAAAGATAAACGATAGTGTGTTAGAGTTGATTGATTAAATAGTAAAGGAAAGGCAGGAATAAAATGGAGGGATATATGAAAGAAGCGTTTTTGAGTTATTCTCATGAAGATATGGAAAAGGATAAAATTTTGGCTTTGCTTAATGAGTATTGCGAATGTGATATTTGGACGGATGAGAGACTTTGTCCGGGAACGAGATTTACTGATGTGATCGCTGCTAAGATTGAGGAATTAGATACATTTATAGTATTGTTGTCAAAAAATGCAATGAACTCAGATTGGGTTAAACAAGAGATTTCCTGGGCGTTCAATGGCGGTAAAGAAATAATTGCAATATGGGTAGAAGAAGTCCGGTTGCCAAAGGAGATTAATTTTCTTATACATAACAGACACCAGCTCTATTGGTATTCCAGGGAAAATGATGAGGCTTTTATTAAAGAAATCAGAAAGGTGTTTCCGGCAAAAGTACAGCAGACAGAAATAGAAGATATATATTCTTCAGGGGACGTGGTAGATTATCATAGAGAGGATAGAAGCAGTAGCATTTGGGGAAGATATAAGTCGTCATTTGTTGTATCTATCGTTATAGTGCTTGTACTTATTGTGTTTGCGTTTGCTTATTTTAGTGGGACTAAAAATACAAATAGCACAAAATCTCAGGAGCTGGCAAAAGAATCTAATACAAATAGTACTGCCATGACAGAAAGTGTGGAAGAAGTTTCGTCTAGTGAAGAAGTGGAATCAGCAACACAGAATGCCCGTTTGGCAGAGCAGGCAGAACAATTGTACAACAATATGAAAAATAAGAAGTATAAGGCTGCATATAAAATAATAAAAAAGCCATCTAAAATATATGGTGGGGACAGGATATACATAGAGAATGGAAAAATTGTGGATCAGATAGATGGTGGAGAGGGAGTTATAGTCTATCCACAAAATGAATTTGTGTATTGGGGAGAAATAAAAAATGGAAAGGCTGACGGGAAAGGCGTTGAAATTGGAGAAAGTTACGAAGCAGATGGCAATGGAGACTTTGGTGGGGATAGTTATTATACGTTAAGCGGTAGTTTTAAGGATGGAAAGGCGAATGGAAAATGTGCTTTATCATTTGTCTGGAAAGAAGAAAAACGTAAAATAACAGGGACTTATAAGAATGGTTATGAGAACGGCGATATGAAAGAGATACGTGAGGGTTATGAATATGATGCTTCCGGAAAGCAGATATCAGATAAGATTACAAAGCAAACTTTTTACTACCATACAGATATGGGAGTACATAAGGTTATAGGAAAAGATGAGGATGGTCAAAATATATATTCTACAAGTACAGATGGAACCTCTCTATATATAGACGAAATAAATGAGGGTTTTGGCGAGCCAAATCTGGAATACAAGGAAATTTTTGAATAGAGATTGTTAAGAATCCGGTAAAATAAGAAAATATGTAGAAGGCAAAAAGACTTGTGTATCAATCACAGGTCTTTTTTTGCGCAAAAAAATATTTCTCAATATGGCTGTATTATATGGTTGTAAGGAAAAATTACAGAATGAAATAAGAACAAAGAAAGAAGGTAGGAATTATGGGGAACACAAATTTCACTGAAACAATGGTAAATATTGAAAAAGCTCTTTTAGGTGATGGAGAACATAGTCATGTTGCAAAAATGATTGATTATGGAAACGGATATCTGACTGAAATCCTGTCATCGGACCGTACATATTATGAAGTAATCAGAGTGGACGAGGTATCAGAAGTGGTTCTTTTGGAAATATCCCCGGGAATTAATTGTGCCGAGCCATATCGCAGTCAGATGGCAGAATATATTATGAAAATTAATGCTATTTATAAGTGTGGAAATTTCCGTATGGATCACAATGGTAATGTTCATGCTCATTTGGAGCAGTCGTTTGAAGATGCACCTGTTTCAGGCAGAACCATTAAGGGATTGGAAAGAAAAGCATTATCAATGTGCATTGAGTATGAAAAGAAAATAGATAAAGTGGCGCATGGTCAGCTTTTAATGGAAGAGGAAAATTCTAAAAAATTAGAACTCTTAAAACAAATTATGCGCAAAAAGGAAGAAAGGAAACATTCACTTGAAGGGGAAAATGATGTGGAGAATGAAGAGGAAGACAAAGAAAATACTTCTATCAAATTAGAAGAAATTCTGGGTATGTTTTCGGAGGAAGATGACGAAAAGGATTTAGAAGAGTTTCTGTCAATTCCTGATGTTTTTGAGACAACAAAGCATGAATTGGAGAATGAAGAGGAAGAATGCGCATAGCAATAAATTATGTGGTATGCAGATGGTTAAAAACTGGGAATTCTGCCACCGTTCAGCAGGATTCCCAGTGATGAGAGGTGAAGTGTGGTATGGACAAGAAGAAAAAAATATTAGAAAAAATGTCGGAAATGTCATTAACCCAATTGGAAGAGATGATAAATAATTATGTGGAAAAAATACAGCGTGATGGGGCAAGAAGAAATAGAAAAATTTATGACGACAGATTATTTGTAATGCCTGAAAGTGTGAGAAGGAGTTATGAATCCGCACAAAAATCAAGGGACGAAAATTTATCAAGATGGGCAAAAAGAATCAGTAGTTTACCTTCTACATTTATGCCTCCATTATATAGGGAACATGATTTGATTGTTAATGCAAAGAGAGTATGGGGTGAAAATGTCTGTGGCTTGGAAGAGGTGTATAGGAAGATTATTCTTCACGCAGTGGCATATGCAAAAACAGGTAAACAGAAAGCATTGCTATTGGCAGGAATGCCCGGATGTGGAAAGACAACAGTTGCAAAAATTTATGCAGAAATTCTTGGATTGCCATACTTCTTTATTAATGGTCCGCGCGCTGCACGGGGAAGAGGACTTTCCGGAGATGCAGCAGTGTATCAGTTTGCCGATGCAGGAGAACTGGTTTCAGGAATCTGTCAGACAGGTTGTGCGAATCCTGTATTTGTTATTGATGAAATTGACAAAGTACCTTCCTATGCAGGTACAGGAGGAACATTTGCAGATGAAGTGTTATCCCTGCTGGATGACAGTTCCAAAGAGTTTATGGATAATTATCTGACATTCTCACTGAATTTATCCCACTCACCGGTTATATTAACTGCAAATGATTTAAAATCTGTCAGTGAACCCCTTCTGGACAGGTGCGAAGTGATTGAGTTTCCTGAAAATTCAAAAGAGGATATTGCGGATATTGTAAAAAAGATAACTCTGCCAAATGCTCTAAATGCCTTCGATTGTAAGGAACAGGTAATTGTGGAAGATAAATTAGTAGATACGGTTGTGGAAAAACTGTATGGCAGAGGAATTATAAGTATCAGAACTTACCAGACAGTGATATCCAATATTGTAAATCAGGGATATATCCGGTATTTGGAAACAGACCATGTAGTGAATATAGAAGAGTCAGAAATCAATAATGAAATTAGTAAGATTTCAGGAAGCGGGAAGAAAGTTATAGGGTTTTAATGTGCAAAAAAATATTTCTAATAGTGGGTATAGAATAAACAGGACAGATAAAACATCAGGTTTATAAACT
>JAUUNJ010000292.1 GCA_030844625.1 Roseburia sp.
AACATCATGGATTCTTAATTGCTTCGCAACAGCCATGATGGTTAATTAATAGACATGCAGGAGTTGTAGGTTGTTGGGAGTCCGAAAGTATAACCATAATTAAAAATCCTTAGATTAGTCAAACATAATTCCAATTTCCTCTAAAGATTGTTTGCAATATGTTATTTCTTCGCCAAACCATTCCATTAATTTTTCTTTTTGTACAGCATCCAATAAAAAACTATCATTTGTCATTTTTTTTAGATACAATTCTTCTACAATTTGCTCATGCTCCTGATTCATTTCATAATAATCTCTCCAATATTTTTTCATATCTTTCTCTTCATAAAGATATGGCAATAAAATATTATCGCTTTTATGCATAAATTCCTTTTCGTTCATGTCTGAACATATTTTTTCTTCTTCTCCCCAAAAAATAGCAGATATAGCTGGAATATCATCACCATCGTTTTCGACAAGCAAATATGGAAATATTTCTTCTCTTACTCTATAAATTATATCTAATTCAGCATCCTTTAACAATGTATTTTCTATATTGTTTTCCCCTTCTAAATAATTTTCTTCACTCTGTATTCCACACAAAAAATTCTTTTCAGAAAAGGATATAACGCCTCTAGTTCCTTCCATATTTTGGAATAGAAAACTAGTTCCATCCCAAGAAATTTCATCTGACAACAATGTATATTTTCCAACCATTACTGCATGGCAAATAGAAGCAAATATACATTTACTATAAACACTGGTTCTATCCGTAAACTCAAAAATTGTATTCATTGTCTATCTCCTGTTATGAAGTGACTTTTGTCAAGAGTTAATTTCAGGAAATTTTTTCTTAACTCCAGTCACATTTGTTTTTCTGACAGCATTGGAAAAGAGCCCTAGTTTAACAGTCCCCGGCAGTTGGCCACTCTGTTATACGTGGATTGGTTACCTACAGGCTAATGGTCCGCCGTTCTTTCTGTATTTCATGGCTGTTTTTCACCTCAATAATAAATCTATGAGGTTCATAATAATTAGCAGTTATTTATTATTCAATGTACTAGTTACCAGTTAGTACATTCTTAAAGTCTTCATACATTTTAAATGTAATTTTCAAAATTTCTTCTAAATCCTCATATGTTCCTATGATTGGTTTTTTTATCCTGTAACTGCTATCAATTAGTCTCCTTGAATATGTCCCCCAAGGAGCCCCAAGAAGCAATTCTCCATTCTCTCTGACTACCCAAACTAAATCAACCATTCCATCTTGCAGAATAATATGAACTCCCAAAGTAATCTTTCCAATTTGTTCTTCCTTGATTTTATATAGTTTTTCTTTTGCATCAAACAGCGTAGAATAGCCTAAAGCTTGAATTGTCTCCATAACTTCTTTACCCTCAATATAAACTAACCGGTTACTTGAAGGTGTTCTTTCAGCATTAAATTTATTA
Source organism: Roseburia sp. (assembly GCA_030844625.1). Classification (GTDB taxonomy): domain Bacteria; phylum Bacillota; class Clostridia; order Lachnospirales; family Lachnospiraceae; genus Eubacterium_G. The sequence continues at coordinate 1,431 of JAUUNJ010000292.1, forward strand.
GATAATTCTTCATATCGCTTAATAAAGTCTATTTTTATTAGAGCATTCTTAATCTTAGAATTTAATTCTATCATTGCACTTCCTCCGTAAATTCCCCCATGTCATCTAATAGATTAGCATCTAAACCACTCTCAAGAGCCTCACGCATCGCAGCATCATAATTTGCAAAAATACTTCTTAACTTATTCTGTGTTGCTGCCATTATCCCATCAAGGATTTCTCCTATCCTGCACTTCGGACATTTCCCGTCGAAATCTCCTATCCTGCCAAGTGTCATGAAAACAATGCGTTCTGCATCTTTGATGAAACAATATTAAGTTTTGATTTCGGATGTCCTTATGTACACCCAGATGGCAAATTTCGCCCTAGGGTCTTCAAATTAATCTACATGGATTACAGCACCTTCGGTGAGAGCCATTCCGATTAATTTAAAGACCGTGGGTAAAGTTTTAGGTGGTGGACATCCTTAAGTGGAGACATAAATAAAGTCATTATTCTGTCCGTTCAATCAGCATATCTATTTTGTTACCAAATCTTTTAGGATTATCATTTTTAACATCAACTAACAATTTTAATATTTTTTCCTTATAGTCCTTTTCTAACTCGCCAATAATCTCAATGTATTTTTCAAAATATTTTTGACTATTAATTATTCGTTTATTTAACGTCATTGCCCAATCATGAGCATCCTTCATATCTGGTGTGCATATTGCAATCGTCTTTAAATATTCCTCTCCTTGCAACTGTTCAATTAGATGAATAATTCCAAACATAACTTCATCATCTTTTGTATCATCGCAAAAAGCTTTACATATGTCAGCAATATCATCAATCGATATGCTCATATGTAACGCCTGTAATGCACCTTCAAATAATTCATATTCTTCGTTAGTACTCAGCTTCCTTGAATTGATTAATTGCTGTATGTGATTATTTTTGTCCATTACTAAATTCTCCTTCCCTATTTATCAAATAATTCAGGCATTTCCATATTCATACATAGACCATCTTTTTTCCCACTCCATGCTGAGACATATATTCAGATGGAACATTATTCTTTTTTGATTTCAAATGTCCTTATGTGGAGACATAATAAAAATAATCTTTCATCCTTTTTTCAGTTCGATTATTAATTCATCCATACTACTATACAATAGTGTTATTCCTTCTATTGGATTTTCTAATGCCAATTCATAGTTCCAATATACTATTTCTGGATTTTGCTTGTTAACTCTAAAATCCAAGCATATAAAATCCTCGTATTCCACTTCAGCAATCGGAACTATATCATATCCAAAATAATCATAAAACTCATCTAAAACATCATTAATTTCATTTGCATTTAAAAATTTTCTGATATTTATAGAATCTTCATCTATTTGGATCTTCATTTTACTTATGCCTTTAAAATTTGATTGATACAATTTCGTATATATCTCTGGGAATTTGATATTTTGCTTCTTCTCGATACATGCTGAACTAACCATTATTTATAGCCTTCATAATACGGAAATTGAGAATTTCTAAGCAGTCTTTTTCTATCTATTGCTTTTATTACGTTCCTATATCACAATCATCCTGTAATAGATAGAGGTGTGCGTCACCACTCTTATATTCAAAAACATCGGTGATTCCCCCTGTGTCTTTGGCATGGAAGCCACCGGTCAAAGTACCTCACCCCTGAGAACATCCAGAACGCCCCAATAGATGAGCTCTTTGAAATTATAAAAGATAAGAGCCTCAACAAACTTACCATAAAAAAGCTGTTTCTATCAAAGATGCTGCGGCTGATGAGGAGGCTTAATTGTGGTGCATAGAAATAATCTCATCAACATATTCTTTCAAATCATCTTCCAAATCTTCCCTTATAGCAATAATTGATTCCCAATTTAAATCTTTTCCTATATCATAATAATTCACAGCATCACATATCATATTCAATATTGCCTCTCTTGTCTGATACTTCATACCTTGAAAATTAATTGTTACATAGTCTTCAATTAACAACAAAAGTTGTTCTTTGGAATAATCGTGCATTCTAATTCTATCATCCATATTGGAGACCAACTCCTCTAATTTTTTTTCATCCAATATCCTTAACACCTCCATTAATCACCCACTAATTCAATTTTGATATGGATCCAAGATTGGTATATGTGTACGAAAACTGTTATTCTTTTTTGCATAAGCAGATTTCACAAATTTTGAAAATCTTCTACTACTTCTCTCATTTCTTCATTCTCAGATTGTGCACCCAATTTTAATACTTCTTGCTTCAATTCAGGAAGCACAAGAACAACTAATTCAACTAATCGTCTATATTCCCATTCATCTGAACAATCAATACATGTGCTCGCAACCTCAAGAAGAAATTGATTTAGCCAATCTTTATTAATTTCATTGATTTTTTTACGACTAATATCTATAGAACCATAATTTTGTCCTAAACATGAATTCTCAATTAAAACTTTAAGAACTTGTTTTGACACATCCAATGGATATTTATCCAATATCTTTATATCTTCATATGGAAAATTAGCAATACTATGTATTTGCTCCATCAACCATGTTTCATACATATTTGTCATTTTTTTCCTCCGTATTGCCATGGTAATGATTTGTATAACTCATTAAACTCATTAAGCCTACAATACTATCAAATTTTTCAACATTAAAGTCCTGTTGAGGTCTTGCTCCTCTTGGCGCTAATTTATTACCAAAAGAGTAAATATCTGCGGTTGTACTGCCACTCTCAATAGCCTCACGCATCGTAGCATCATAATTTGCAAAAATACTTCTTAACTTATTCTGT
>JAUUNJ010000293.1 GCA_030844625.1 Roseburia sp.
AAGATACCTGATTATTATTTAAAATAGATGTCATCATACATTCTCCTTTACGATTTTGTTGTGGTAACTTATATCATAAAGAATAATTGTATGATTGGGAAGTAGTTTTTTGCTGCTTCCCCTTATTTTTGCCAACAATAATTATACACTAACTTTTCCAGTTCTTTTTCTACTTCATGTGCTGATATCCACCTTTTTCTCTTTACAGAATCTATCCCCTTCTCCAAAACTGAAAAAAGACTATTTACTGCTTTTAATTTCGTTAGTTTATCATAATCTTTCCCTTACATATTGTACTTCTCTTCTTTGCTCTATACCCTTAAATCATGAGTGATAAAAAATTTTGTTCATCCCCCTGTCATTGCAATAAAAAACTGCCCGTCATGCCGAAAAGCAGGTCTCTTAATATGGCTTTGTATTAAGATTACATTTTACAATTTTCACATTTATAAGAAATATCTCCTTAATTGAAAAGCTACCTACATTTTTCCAAACAAATCTTCCAACTCTTGTGAAGAAATACTTGCATTTGCTTCTGCTCGCTCTCTTTCTCTCCTTTCATGTTCTGCTGTTCTTTCTATATCTAACTGTCTTTCACGTTCTTTTTCTTCCTCTTGACGTCTTTTCAGCTCCTCTCTTTCTATAAGAATCTTTTCCATATGTCTTTTTACATCAACATTATCTAATATCCAATATGACATATAAACTCTTTCTTTTCTAGATATTTTTTTAACACCTAACAATTCTTTTATTTGTTCTGAATATCTAAGAACAGTCATCATACCTGAACCACTATAATATGTATTATTAGTGTGTTGCATATATACCATTTCAAATCTATTTTTGTTTGAATCTTCTACAATAATCGACGGTTTATTAATTACTCTTACTCCCCAAAGTGATGCCTGTAATCTCCCATTAAACTGGGGTGGTATCACCTTAATAACTTTAACAAGTATTTCACTACTCATTGCATACTTGCCATGAGCCTCAGCTTTAATCAAACACCAACCACGTTCTTCCAGTTGTTTAAAAATATCCAAAATTTCCTGAGCATTATTTGCTGTACAATTATGCCTACACAATAACATAAATCCTTCAGCTAAATCATTTGTTATTCTTATCATCTAAAGTCCTCCCTTTTAAAAACTAATGTTCATTAATGTTTGAATTTAATTACTCAATTTGTATTATCACATTCTCGGAATTTATTTTATTTCGATATCTCCAACCCTATATTTATATTTTCCAACTTCTGAAAGAATCAAGTCAGATAGTAACTGCATAGGTATCTTAACAAATTTACCCTTATTAGGAATATAATCACTATTCTTTTTTGTCCTTTCTGTATAACAACATGGTTTTTCTTTTTATATGGATTATTCAAGTACTCATTCATACTTTCAGACTCAGGTTCATCAAAATACTTATCTTCCTTACAGCACTCCCCCTTCCTTCTCAATATTTCTAAAATATGGATACCATCCTTTTTTTCTTCAAATTCCTCTTCCGGAAGGCAAACATAATTAACAATTGCCAAATATCTTTCTGCAAACTCTGTGGATATCTCAGCCAATGAGTTATTATATTTTTTCGCTTCCATACGATTACAGGAAGTCAATAGAGCAATATCTATATCCGAATCCTCTGAAAAATCACCTCTCGAACATGAACTATATAAAATTATTTTTTTACATCAGTTCCCATCGTTTTACATACAATGGGAACTGATTCATTCTTCACTTTTTCAATCACATCCCCTGATAGTCTTAAATAAGTAATCATTTATAGTTCCCTCCTTACCTCAATTTCTGATTGTACTAAAACTTTTATGCCTTATCTGCTGTTATCCAACTCTTTTCCTTTATCAATGCTACCTTAGTGTAATCTAACACTACAATTTCCTGCTCCACTTGTTTTGCTAATTCTAACATTTTTTCTAACTTCTCTGTAATATCATCTTTATAATACTTTGCTACACACTGCTCACATTCCTCACACGGAACATTCTTAATTATAATAATACTATCTTTATAATTCACAACATGTATTTTTGTGCTTTTCATTTAATGTACCATATTTGCAAAATGTATACACAATTATTTTCTTCTCCAGCCATTTAAATTGTGATTTACCACAAAGTTATTATATCATTTTCATAAGAAAAAAAATACAGTTTTATCATATCAATCTTAGGGGGAAAATTTTTCTTTTATCCCCCCTAATTTGAATTTCGTCTCAGTTAATCACTTTTTTCTTTTATATATAACAGTAATACAATATTCCGTAGATGTAATGTATAATCCAGAAATCCATTTGATACCTTTTTCTTCATATATTATATTTTGAAACTCATAGTCTTCTTTGTTCACATGATATTTATTTATAATTTTCTTATGCTCCTTTTCCTCATCAGATAGAATTAAATATATACATCCACCATAATCTGACTCTACATCTCTTTCACTTCCGTAATTACAATCCAAAAGCTCCAACACTTTATTGATTTCTTCTTCAACCTTTGGCGAGATATGATTTGCTTGGCAGTCACTATGTATGATATCTTTCTGTGAAGTATTCCAATACTTTTTCACCATATCTAATTATTCTTTGCCCTTTCTTAGTTGATTTCTATGTTGCACAACTATTTTAAATATTGTTGTTGTCATAGTAATTGCAGATAAAATTAACTTTACCTTTTTACCATTCATATTATGTATTCCTTTCCCACAAAACTATATTTGTGTAAATAATATTGATTAACATTATCCCTATTCCCAGTCCGATTAAATATTCTTTCACTTATTTCTCCTTCCAAAAAATAAGACTAACGCTCGTCGTTGAACGTTAGTCTTATTTTGTAATACCTTTATTCTCTATACACTGCTTATAATATTTGCTAAATACTGAACTGGCATAACTTTGAATACATGCAGTTGTACAAAATAGATTTCCTTTTCCTATTTCTACGGTTCTTTCCTTCCCTGCCCACTCATATAAGTCTTGAAAGATAAAATGATGAATGTCCTTCAAATGCTTAAAATCAAAATTACCCTGTATTGGATTATCCTGTAATTCACGAAGTCTGATAGTTGTTAGTTCTTTTTCTGCATCATATAGAATACCTGCATCCGTAATGTTCAATTTATTGATAAGAACATTAGAATTTGAATAACAATACTTACTGTCCTGCATACTTTTTAATAACCTCCTGCCTTAATTGTTCAGAAGATTTCTCACCTTTGGCAACTTTAATCAATTCTACAACAAACTCTTTTCTCAGATACATATCTTCAATAGCCATAGAAGAAACGACCTGCTTTATACTTTGATTTTTCTTTGTATTCTCTACTATCATGTCATCCACTCCTTCTATTTCTTAATGTAGCTATATGGCAACTATATATATTATTATACTCTATTTGATTCTAGTTGCATTCACCTATAATTTAAAAATTACCCGATTTAAAAGAAAAAAGGGAAGCAAGAACAATTCTTACTTCCCTGAAAATACTAAATCGTAATTTTAACTTTGATATCGCTCCATTTATTCACTTTTTTCATGTTTTCATCGGTCTGTTTATACTTTTGTAAATAGTCCTTTGAAATCGTGAAATTGCTCAATTCTACTGGGGTTACGGGGTATATCAAATTATTTTGCGCGTTCGTTAATAGCTGCCTGTGGAGTTACAGTTCATAGGCTGGCAACTGGCTTGCATCTTTTTGTTCCATCATTTCCTTATGCTACTTTAGCATAATCCAACACTGCACTTTCCTGCATCATTTGTTTTATTCATCCTCAGTTCTATTTAATAATAATTAAATCGTTTACTAAATTAAATAAATTCTCCAACGGAGTAGATACTACATCGTATTCTTCCGAATCAATACTCAATTTTAATGTTTTTTCCTTTAATTCCGGTAATGCTGAAATTTCATCATAGACTTTCTGACTGCTTACCGGATCATCAATATAAATTGTCAGCTGTTCATACCCATCCAGTTCATCACCAAACATTTCAAACATCATGGCATAATCTACATACCCACAATTTGCCGAATTTTCATCCACACTCATTGGATTCCCCGATGTTCCTTCCGTACCATCAAAGATTCCAACAATTTCTACTTTGACACTGGAGTCAGAGTGTAAAAATCACTTTTTGAAACACACCATTTCAAGCCAAATTTTCACTTTTGAGTCTCTCAAAAATCTCTTGCAAAAAATAATATTTTTTC
>JAUUNJ010000294.1 GCA_030844625.1 Roseburia sp.
GAGAATTATGGAAACTTTTTTGTCACAGATTACTGTATTGATTATCGTAGTGGTTCTGGCATATACATTTCTGGTTATTATTGGTGTTTTGCCGAAGCAGGGAAAAACAGGTGGGAAAAAGGAGGATCCCGAACCGAATAGAAAAAAGGGAGATTCCGGTGTGTTTTATCCTTATTCTAAGGATGAAGATTCTAAAAAGAGTACTTATGAGACGGACATATTGGCTTTTTATCGGCTTGATATGTTAAGGATTGTGAATGGGAAAGAAAAGATTATAAAATCTTTTAGTATCCATGAGATTCCGGATAATGGTGAGGGATTAAGGATTGGCAGATCAAAAGAATGTGACATCGTTATCCCTGAGGATTGTACTACAATTGGGAAAAAACATGCGGCAATTTCTCAGGATGAAAAGGGAATTTTTCTCGTAGATCAGGAAAGTCTAAATGGAGTTTTTAATTCAGATAAAAAATATCAGAGAAGTATTGCTCTGGAGGACAACGTAAGATTTTATCTTGGGAGTCAGCTTTTTGCGTTTGTGGAAGTGGACCCATTTGCTGTAAATACAGTGGATTCTGACAACAGTAATAAAGAAAATACCACCTCATTTCGGACTAAAATTCGCAGAATTTGAAAAGGAGGTTTCCATGAATATAAAAGTTGAGAACACCTTGAGAACAATGGAGTATAAAAGCTTGGTAGAAGGAATAACTTTGTTAATTGTGCAGCAGGCAGGAATTGCCTTGCTGCTCAAAAACAAAGATATATTTAATGAATATATGTCAATTTTTATTCCAATCTGTGTATTACATATTGCATTTGTATGGGGAACCATATTTTTAGAGTCAGATATCAAACTTGTAATGGTTATCCAGACAATATTGAATTTGGGGATAGGAATACAGGTATTATTAAATAAACAGAATCCGGCGGTGATGATAATTACTTATTACATAACAATTGCTTTAGCACTGGGGCTGGTAATTATTATCATAAAAGTCATGAATGCATGTTCCTTAAAATTATTGAGGACCATATTATATGGTTTGACCACCATATGTTGGATTCTGTTATTAGTACTTGGGACAACGATTCACGGAACAAGAGCGTGGATTGTTTTTGGAAATCTGTCTTTACAAGTGACGGAGATTATTAAACTGCTAATGATTTTGGCTTTTGTCTCAATTTTTGCGGATAAAAAAATATCGGAAAAATGTAAGCTGATTCATGCTCTGGCTTTTACAACAGTAAATGCGTTATTGCTGCTGCTGATTTCGGAGTTAGGTACATTGTTGATTGTAGGTGGCGTATTTTTCCTGTTTACTTTTATCTGCACAGAAAAAATAAGAGATTTCATCAGACTGTTTGCCTGTTTATTTTTTAGTGGGGGAATGGCAGTGGGACTGGTTCTTTTATTGGATTATCTGTATAGCAAAGGGATATGCAATAAAATTACAGGAATTGCAGCGGCTATTATCGGAAAACTTCAGACAAGATTTGATTTATGGCTTCGTTTGGATGAACTTGATCCATATGATAAGGCTTATCAGCCATTGCAGGCAAGATTGGCGTTAAATATGTCCGGACTGTGGGGAAACAATCGTGGAACTGTAGATATACCGGCGGGGGATACGGATTATATCTTTGTTTCATTGGTGTATTATCTGGGGATTATTATTGGAATAATAGTGTTCGTGTTTTTTGTCTATGCTCTTATCAGAGGCACATACATATACTTAAGAAACCCCAATGCAGTGGAATCAATGATTGTATGTGGATTTTCATATGCATTATTTATACAAATGTTGATAGCGGTTGCCGGAACAACCAATTGTCTTCTGATGACTGGCGTAGGGCTGCCTTTTTTAAGCAGAGGTTTTACAAATCTTTTAGTTTCTGAAGTTTTTGTAATTTATATGTTATTTGCGGGACGGACAACGGATATTTTTGACAAAGGCATGGTAAAGGAGAAAGAGAGGACATTGATATGCAGAAGATAAGATTAATAAGGAGAAGCAGAATTATCTTAGGGATTATGGTCATTTTTTCTTTGTACCTGTGTTATTACCTGATTAATCAGAGTGGAAGTATAAAATACGCCAATGGAGCGGTGGATGCCAGAATTGAGGAGAAAAAAAATCAGGAGGAAAGAAAGAGTACAATTGAAGGCTCCATTCTTGATCGAAATGGTCAGTATATCACAGTCGGAGAGGAAGCTGGAAAGCCGGCGAAACTGGTATCTCCCCAAGCGTATTCAGCATTAATTGGTTTTAATTCACCCAGATATGGGCAAAGTGGTCTCCGCTACACATATAGAAAAGAACTCTTGTATGGAGGAAAAGACAAGAAAGGTGCAGAGATTACATTAACAATTGACAATGCACTGCAGCATTTTTGTTATTCAAAACTGGAAGAAGAGGGAAGCATAATCATTCTCGATCATGAGGGAAAGATTCTGGCAATGGTTTCCCGTTCCGATTCTGAACTGGAATATAATGTAAATGAAATAGAACAAAACTGGAACAGGTATTCTGCAAAGAAAAATTTCTTTTATAATCGTGGGATTTTTGAACAGGATTGTCCCGGTTCCACCTTCAAGATTGTAAGTGCAGCAAGTATGCTGGAAAACAATATGGAGGATTATACATATGATGATTGTGGTAATTACGAAGGGGTGCATAATGCAGGAAACGTGTCCCTGGGGAATCTGGATCTGACGAAAGCGTTAATTAATTCTTCCAACACCTATTTTGCTTCTGTGGCGGACAAACTTGGCGGGGTGAAATTAAAGCTGACTACGGATAAATTTATGTTTAATAAAGTGGTTAATCTGGATTTTACATCTCTCAATAGTCAGATTGATTTTGGATATTATGATGCGTTTACAATTCAACAAACGGCATTCGGTCAGGGGAGAATACAAATCTCACCATTACATCTTGTCATGATTATTGGAAGTGTTCAGAACAATGGCACTATGATGAAACCATATCTTATAAAGTCTATAGAAGACGATGGAAAGTTAAAATATAAAGGGAAAAAAGAGAGCATTTCAGATTGTATGACAAAAAAGAACGCACAAAATCTTCAGACGATGCTTCATGAGGTTGCCCTTTCATATGGAATCAATGATACATACGGTGATGTAATCGCAAAGACTGGTACAGCGCAGGTGTCAGGATCGAAAGATGCCTATTATCATATTTATCTGCTAATGGCAACAAAAAATTACTCCGTGGTCATATCCCATGATAAGTCTGTGAGAAGCAGTGGCAGCCTCGTAAAAGAAGGAAAAGAAATTTTAAAATATTTGCAGACCAATGAATTTTAAACATATAGGTGTAAAAAAATTAATTTGGATTGGGTGATATTGTAAGGAAAGAAAAAAGAAAGGAGAGTGACAAATGAATTCCGTTTTAATTAGTGCCTCCAGCAAAAAAGGAATCCGTCCGGAAAACCAGGATAACTTTATGGTAGATGAAACCATATCGTTTATATCAAAAGATGAAAATTGTAAAACTGCGATACCGGAGAATCACTTGCTGCACATAGCTGCAGTGAGTGATGGAATTGCAGGAGTGGGAAAATTAGGACGTTACTGTGCCATGGCTGCAGTTAACAGTATAAGTTCATCACTTAAAAAGGTAAATAAGAATATAGATAAAAATATAAACGAAGATCAGTTGTTAAGTATTCTGGAAGATATTGTGAATCAAGCAAATGAGAGGGTGAAAGAAGTGCTGGAACAGTTCAATGAACGGGGAGGGTGCACTCTTGCAATGGCTGCCTGGTATAATGACAAATTTTTTGCAATTAACATAGGTGACAGTCCAATATTTATGCTGAAAAATGGGGAATTTACAAAAATAACAGAGGAGCATACTTTGGCAGCTTATAAGAAATGCGTCGGTGAGAAAACGGAGCAGAAAGATGAAAACATTCTGTTGAAATATCTGGGGAAAAATGGAAATGTCTCAAAAATGGCAAGTATTTGTATTGGAAATGTCAGCAGTGGAATGACAGTACTTTTATGCAGTGATGGAATACCAAAAGCATACAAGATAAAAAAAATCCGCAGATTTATTGAAAAATATGGAAATAGAGATTATTGGTATTGTAAAAAAACAAATTTTTCAGAACTATTGACAAAGCGGGCGGCACAGAAAAGAAATTCTGATAATTGTACAGCAGTGATGATTACTTTTTAATAAAAAGTGGGGAGGGCGGAATTGTGAG
>JAUUNJ010000295.1 GCA_030844625.1 Roseburia sp.
AACGCCACTGATTTCAAGGATGTACTCGTTTACTTCCATCAGGTAGTCAGCAGTCTCTCCATAGGTTAACATATAGCAATGTATAAAATTAATATAAAAACTCATTCAATATACCATTCAAATTCCTTATCAAACAAATCAAATTTAATGTACTTATCTATTAGCTCATCCTGTTCCTCTAAGGTTAATAATGCATACCACTCCCCATATTGACACTTTATTTTCTTTAAACTCAATTCATTTAGTTTTTCAATTACGTTAATGTATTCATCATTAATAATTCCTCTAAAGTTATTTTTCCACTTCTCTAATTGTATTTTTAGCTCCTTTTCATTTATTTGATACGATTCAGCTTCATCCTTAACTAAATAGAAATTTGAACTGGCTACATACTCAATTATCTGTCTTAATATTGCATCTTCAGTATTTTTTGCATAATAAATTCCATTTGATTCTGCTCTTTCACATAACCCAACCGAATACTCTTCACCATTATCTGCAACAATCCATACCCATTTATCTCCTGCACCTGTGATTGCAAATGGAACTATCGATTCAGTTTCACCTTCGTCATACTCATATTCTTCAATTTTATCTATTGACATCCATTCCATTTCATTTAGCCATAAATATAAATCACTTTGTGCATTTGTATATCCTCTCTCATCCATCTTTTGATATACAAGCGGAATTTTATAATTTTTATTAATCATATTTTCACTCCTAATGTTTAAAATCCATTATCTATTGCAAATTTTCTTGTTTGCCATGCCAATTCTGCTATTTTGTCCCTTGGCACGCCAGCATCCTTCATAATTTGTATATTATCCAATACGTTTTTACGCCATGATGTTCCTGCTAAATTTTTCTTGTTTAATCCTAAACTTTTTTGTTGTCCACTAATAAACTTATGAATTGGATTTTCTCGCAAAGCAATTGCGGGATTCTTTGTTGAAAGACCTGCTCCTCTTTTGGGAATCTTGCCATTAGCTTCTAACCATGCATTTTGTAATAATTCATGCCCAGTCAAGCCATCACCAGGATAATCCTTAAACTTTCCATATGGAACAATATCAAATTCTTTTAATCCAGTCTCTCTACCACTCTCTCCATCACCACTTTCCCCCACACTTGTTTCTTCCTTGCATGGGGTCTGACTTTTATCCTTGTACCCACTCGGATCATAGTACACCACTGGATTATTCTTACAGTATGCATACAGATTCAGCCCGTCCCCGCGGTACACATCCTCCTGCACAAACCTTCCCAGCACCGGATTGTAAAACCTTGCCCTCAAATAATACTGCCCGCTGGTCTGGTCATACTGCTGTCCCGTGTAGAGGATTCTGTTGTGGAGTTCTTCCATGCTGTTTTTGAGCACGCCAAACGCATCGTACTCATACTGGTTTTCTATCTCACCACCTCTTCCAGTGATGTACGCGGTGCTGTTTTGCTCATCCAGATGATAGTAGTGGTAACCGTTCTTTTCCCGGTTCCAGCCTACTGCTACTCCGTAGCCCGGAATATAGCGGCTTATGGTATCGCCTTCTGGACTGCTCTCTGCCAGGAGTTCCCCGTTATGGTATGAAAAGTGTGCAGATTAAAGATGTCATGCTGGAAAACGCATAACCTCTGAGGACATCGCTCGGCAAAGCCGGGCGAATTTAAAGTATGCTTTCTATTATCTCTACTGCATTATTTAAATTCTGTATCAGTTCCTCCTCATCTTTACTGCTTTTTTTATATATAGGTTCTTCCCAATTTTGTTTCTTTATTATTTGAACTATAAATTCTCCTTCGCTCTCATATTCGGGATACCAGCCAACATCTAGTAAATACTCTTGGGCATACTTTACTTGTAGTAAGTCTTCTAATAAGCACTCTTTTTGTTCAGAATATCTCTTAGTAAAGTCAACCTTAAATTCATCATAAATAATATCTCCTGATTTAAAATTCACCTTATCCATATATCGCCTCTACTTTAATAATTTTAAATATTCAGATTCAGAAATAGGATGCCCATGTAAGGTATTCGCACTATTTTCAATTCTGACATATTGTGTTTCTTTTCCTTCCTGTTGCACCAATTATCTCATCATATTTTTTTCCATTCGTCACAGGTGTGCCTATCTCCCATGTTTCTCTTTCAAATGCTTCAATGTCTTTAATATCTGGGGAATATTTAGCCGGACCATTTTTAGTGGACTTAACAGTATCTTTCCAAGGTTTATTTTTATCTGGATTTTCTAATCGCATCACACTCTAAATCGATTCCCCCATCATTTACCACTTCACTCCAATCATATACATCTTTAAAATGAAAATAGCTCCATTTTTCATACAAATCATTAATTGAAGTAGCTATTAATAAACCATGCAGATTTTTCTCACTTTCGTAAATCTCATGTTCATAAAATACCACTGTTCCATTTCTTATGTCCAGACAAAATGCGTCCCCATTAGGAAAATGGAATAAAGGATACCAATGCATAATATCTTCCACGATTTCCAGCTCATCTAAATCAGTATCATAACATTCGTCCATTATCTCCATCAATTCCTCATGTTCTTTTTCTAGACCACTATCCGAAACAAAATTAATTGCCCCCATATACCTATTATTTTCATCATGCCACACTACTTCAAAAAGTTTATAATGTTCATAAATATATTTTGTGCTTTCGTTTAGTGAAAAAATATTTAATACACTATTGATAACTAAATTTTCTTTTTTTTCATTCTTAACAGTCAGCTTATAATGGCTATTAAGGTACTCTTTCACATCACTAAAATAGTCTCTCATTATTTTCCTCCATAAGGATGAATTGTATATCCACTTAATCCGTAATCATCCATCATTTTTCCTGCAAACTGATATATATCTTTTGCTGTTGCATTCGGATTATTATCAATAAAATCCATCCATTTTTGATTCCATCCACCTTTACCGTGGATAATGTTCATATGCATACCCCCTTTACCTGCGTCTACAGTAATTGTATATTGATCAACATCAATGCCCCTAGCAGAAATAAAATCTGCATATGGCTTACTTTTTCCTCTAAAGGCAGGAATGATATGATGATCATTAGTTTTCCCTGTTATTGGTTTAGTTGTTTCCAGTAATAGAACCTCTGTCTTACTACCACTCTTGACATAAAGTCTTTACCCTTATAATAATCCAAGCCAATGCAAATCTACTTAAAAAAGCGTACACTCTCCAAAGCCAACTCTCGCATTAGCTTAAATTCTATCACATATTTGCCATTTTTACTATACAGTTTCGCCAGCATTTTCCACTACTGGCATACGGTACTCCGTACCGTTCTTTAACATCCCATAAATAATACTGATTAACCGTCTTGAAATGCAAATCAGTGCCTGCTGACTGGTTTTTCCCTCTGCCTTACGTTTCTCATAATATGCCCGTACCACCGAATTTCTCGGTGTACCTTTTGAGGATACCTGCACCATCTGAATTGCAAGGAAGTAAATGGTTGCCTGCAAGCGTCTGTTTCCCTGCTTGGTGGCTACATCCTTACCCTTTCCGCTGGATGATAAATGAAGCGGTGCAATTCCGGCAAACTGTGCCAGTTTATTGGCATTACTAAAGCGTTTGATATCACCGATTTCAGCAAGAATCTTCACTGCTGTGATAACATTTACTCCGGGAATGGTTGTAAGCGTGCAGCCCAGCATCTTATACATCTGTTCCAGCATTTTGTCTACCTCAGCAAGCTGTTTGTCGTAGTGCTGTAAATCACTGACAATACTGAGTGTCACCATATCCCTTGCATCTTGATAAGCATTGTTTTTTACCTTATCACTGGCTACCGCATCCAAGATTTTCTCGCAGGTCTTTGTAGAACATTTATTGTGGCTGACTGGAACAAGTTCTGCCCGTAAATCTTCCACAGACTTGCCCTTTAAGTACTTTCTGGATGGGTAATGCTCCCAGAAATATAATGCTGTTGGTCTGCTAATATCGTTAAAAAACTGCTTGTAAGACGGATACGCAATGCACAACTGCTCATGAAGCTGATTAACCAACCTCGTTCGCTGTTTCATGATGTTATCCCTACGATGCACCAGCTGTCCAAGTGACCAGTACGCATCATTCGGATACGCATCTGGAAGTTTATCCAGCATGTTTAACGTTGCCAGAGCAATGGCTTCCGCGTCATCACTGTCGCTTTTACGGTACATGGCACCTCGGTGCTTTGCCTGTCGATGGG
>JAUUNJ010000296.1 GCA_030844625.1 Roseburia sp.
TTACCAATAGGAACAGCGGTTTATAAAATTACAAGAATAAGAAATGTTATAAGATAAGAAGGAACTTTTCCGATTGCTATAGAATATTCCTATATTCCCGAGAAAGTGGCAGAGAAATTATTTAAATATGATTTAGAGGAAAATTCTTTATTTGAGATATTAAGAATGGAGTATGGAAAAGTTCCCCAAAAAGAAGATCAGGTTATTGAAATTGTTTATGCCAATGAATTTGAAGCGAGAACATTAAAAGTGGATCAAATGACAGCGTTGATTAAGAAGCATGGTATAACCTATGATAAGGATGGTAATATATTACAATATCTTCATTCTGTTATGAATAAGGATTGGGTGGAGTTTGAAAAAGGCAATAAAAAAATAGAAGAGAAGATAAAGGAGGCAGCCTATGGATTATAGAATGCCGCTATATATCCAGTTACAGGATATAATTATAAAGAAAATTGAAGAAAAAAAATATCTGCCAGGGGAAGCAATTCCCAGCGAGAGAAAAATGGCGGAGACATATGGTGTGAACCGGATGACAGTGAAAAGGGCAATTAGTAAATTGGTGGAACTTGGGTATCTTATAAGGAAGCCGGGAGCCGGTACCTATGTGGCACAAAGAGATAAGAAAAAAATTGACTTATCGTATATGGATCAGACAACGGGAAATGCAGGCGTTAGTGCTATGCTTAGAAATTCGGGATTGGAAACCAGCAGTAAGGTTCTGGGGGTAGGGGAGGTCCGTGACAGCAAATATCTAAGTTATAAATTAGCGCTGGGCAATGATGAAAATGTGTTAGGTCTGCATCGTGTACGTCTGGCAGGCGGTGAGCCTTTTGCCATTGAATATACATATGTTCCCCAAAAATATTTTGACGATTTGGAAGACTTTGATTTTTCAAAAGTGTCTTTATATGATTATATGGATACGAAAGAGCATATGCCGATTCATTTTATACAAAATCTTGTGATTTGTGAAGCCAATGAAAAGGTAGCTGAACTGTTGGGAATAGAAAGAGGTACAGCCATCTTTAAAATTGAATATCAGGGGGCAGATAAAGATTATAATCTGGTCGAGTATACAAAAAGTTATATGAATCCCGCCTTTGCAGAATTTCGGTTTTTATCAGAAGAAAAATAGTGTTTCATGAATAGAATACTTGATTCTGGTATTGAAATTAAGAATTATGATGAAGAAATAGTAAAAGGATAAAATTTCACAGTCAATAAAAAACTCCAGACTGTAGCAAAATCAATTGCTCAGTCTGGAGTTTTTAGTTACTGTATAATCTCTTTTTGTTCATATTAGTAAACCTTAGCTTCCTCTTCGCCATTCATTACTCTTAAAGCACCCTGGGCAAGAGCCAGTAACTCATCTTCGCCCGGATAAACAGTAACAGGAGCGATCCATTCAACGGCATCTTTCATAACTTCCTGAGTGATAGCATTGTAAGCAATACCACCGGTTAAGATAATCTGGTCAACCTTGCCGCCCAGAACAACAGCCATGGCACCGATTTCTTTCACTAACTGGTAGTGGAAAGCATCCATAACTAATTTTGCTTTTGGATCATTTTCAGCCAGTTTAACAAGGTCACGCATATCGTTTGTTCCAACATAGGCATTAAAACCACCGTTGCCGTTAATCATCTTGCCAACTTCAGCCTGTGTGTATTTTCCGCTGAAGCAAAGCTTCATTAATGCACCCGATGGAAGACCGCCGGCTCTTTCCGGAGAAAAAGGACCGTCACCGTCCAAAGCATTGGCAACGTCAATAACAGCACCATTCTTATGGGCACCAACAGAAACACCACCGCCCATATGAACAACGATTAAGTTTAAATCCTCGTAGGCCTTTCCGACTTCCTTGGCATATCTCTTGGCAACAGCCTTCTGATTCAATGCATGGAAAATAGAAATTCTAGGCATCTCAGGATGACCGGAAAGTCTTGCTACATCCTGTAATTCATCGACAACAACAGGATCTACAATGTATGATGGGACATTGATTTCTGATGCAATTTCTTTGGCGAGAATACCACCAAGATTTGATGCATGCTGTCCCTGTTTGCCAATCTTTAAGTCTTCTAACAACGCTGGTGTTGTTTCGTAAGTACCGCCAGGGATAGGTTTTAATAAACCGCCACGACCTACAACAACATCAATATCATTCAGGTTAACACCCTTTTCTTTTAACACGTCAACAATTACATTTTTACGAAAATCCTTCTGGTCGTAAATTGTAGCGTACTGTGCAATTTCTTCTGTGGAATGTCTGAGGGTCTCTTCCATTAACTGCGTTTCATCTTCATAGACACCAATTTTGGTGGAAGTAGAACCCGGATTAATAATTAAAATTTTGTATGACATAACATATCCTCCATTTATTTAAGGTAGTGCGCTGATGCGCACGCAGGTCATAAGGAATCCGCCCCGCTTTCAGCCGGGACTCTCCTTACCACAAGTCTTATTTGAGATTTTCAGCTACGATTGCAGCAAGGGCAATAGAGTTAACCTTAACTTCAAATTCGTCTGAACGTGATGTAAGAATAACTGGAGCCTTTGTACCTGTAAGAATATTACCATTCTTGCAATCAGCAGTATGAACAAGACACTTGTATGTAATGTTACCCGCCTGAATATCAGGGAATAATAATACATCAGCATCACCTACAATCTTTCTGTCAGTTGTTCCCTTATGGAAAGCAGCTTCAGGTTCAATTGCCAAATCAAGTGAAAGAGGACCATCTACGATACATCCTGTGATGTCACCATTTTCGTTCATTTCTGTAAGTTTGGCAGCATCTACAGTACATTCCATCTTTGGATTAACAACCTCTACAGCGGCCAGTGGAGCAACCTTAGGGCACTCAACACCACAGGCATGGGCAATTTCAACAGTGTTCTTGATAATGTTAGCTTTCGTCTCAAGGTCTGGATAAGGAACAAAAGCTACATCAGATAAGAATAACAGATGGTCAATGCCTTTTACTTCGAAAACACATACATGTGATAAGGTCTTGTCTGTTCTAAGACCAACTTCCTTATCTAATACACTCTTAAGGAATGATTTTGTATCAATAAGTCCTTTCATATACATATCAGCTTTGCCATCATGAACCAGCTTAACAGCTGTTCTGGCAGCTTCAATGGTGTCAGTTACGTTGATAATTTCGTAATCGCTTATGTCAATCTTTAAAACATTGGCAATAGTTTTAATCTTTGCTTCATCACCAACTAAAATGGCATCGGCAATTCCCCTTTCTTTAGCGGCCTGAACAGCCTCTAATACTGCATCATCATGGGCGCAGGCAACAGCTACTTTTTTCTTTGGACATTCTGTAACCTGTGCAAGTAAATCATTAAAATTCTTACTCATTTTTGTACACCTCATAGAATATTTATTTTATGTATTAATAAATAGGAAATAATCCCATAAATTCAATCATCTTAAATAGTAGCACGGGAATTTTGATAGGTCAAGATTTTGTTACAGTCCAGCCATGCTATATCAGGCAAATACGGTAAAGAGGCTGATTGTAGATTTCAAAAAACAACTGATAATTGTTGACAAACAATATTATACATCATATAATATTATAAAAAGATAAGTATAACAAAACAATTTAGGAGGAAAAAATGGTTTTTAATACGGGTTCAACATTATTAGATGCCATTGTTCTTGCAGTTGTTTCAAAGGATAGTGAAGGAACCTATGGTTACAGAATTACTCAGGATGTAAGAGAGGCCATAGAGGTTTCAGAATCTACTCTTTATCCGGTCCTCAGAAGATTGCAGAAGGAGGAGTGCTTTGAAACATATGACAAGGCAATCGATGGAAGAAACAGGAGATATTATAAGATAACAGAAAAGGGCAGCGCTCAGCTTAATTTGTACAAGGTTGAGTGGAAGAGTTATTCAGATAAGATATCAAAAATTCTGCAGGGAGGAGAAAACAATGACTAAAAATGAATTTATGAGGGAATTGACAGGTCTGCTTTCAAGGATTCCCGAAGATGAAAATAGAGATGCATTACAATACTACGAAGATTATTTTGCTGATGCTGGTATTACAGATGACATGCTGGTACCCAACAGTGTCGGTACGCCCGATCAAGTAGCAGACAAAATAATAAGGGAAGCAATTTATGGGGAAAGTCCGGAACAGACACCTGATGATTTAAAGGAGGTTCCTGTACAGAAAAATGCTGGTAAAGGAGAAAACTATTATAACA
>JAUUNJ010000297.1 GCA_030844625.1 Roseburia sp.
AAACTTACGCATGCGGGCAATTATGGTGTTGATGTATCAATGGATACACTGGAAATGCTTTATGATGTGGAACTGGACTATTTTGTAAGACTTAATTTTACAGGGTTTGTCAATATTATTGATGCACTGGGAGGAATCGATGTGGAATCTGACTATGCATTTTATACACATGGTTACAGCTACAGCGAAGGGTTAAATAAAAATTTAAGTGGAATTGAAGCGTTATGGTTTGCCAGAGAGCGACATGCATTTGCGGAAGGAGACAGACAGAGAGGAAAAGACCAGATGAAGGTAATTGAAGCCGTGGTTAAAAAATGCCAGTCCACTGCATTGCTAAATAACTATAATGAGATATTAAATAATGTGAGTGAGAGCTTTCAGACTAATATGACTAAGAAAAGCATTAAAGAACTTGTTCGCTTCCAGTTAAATAAATCCCCGAAATGGAAGATCACAACTTATAGTGTAAATGGGCAGGGAACATCCAATTATACCTATTCTGTGCCAAGTAAGCGGGCATATGTAATGGTACCGGATCAGACAACAATTGACGCGGCAAAGCAATTGCTTGATGATAACAAAAATAATAAAGACATAAAAGATTTGGAATCCGGGGAATCAGAATCAGTAAAGGAATGAGATGAATGAGGGATAAAGTTTATAATCATTTAACAGAATTAAATAGTGAAGAAAATATTAAGTTGATTTCTACGAAAGCTAACACTCTGAAAGTTCTGGAAGAGCGTTTAACGAAAAGCATTATAGAAGAGATGCTGATTGTAATTGCCAAGGATTACAGAAGGAATAAAAGAGAAACAGCTATTGCTGTCAGCGAGAAGTTTCGCGGAAAAAAAATTGTAGTAAGAAGTTCTTCTACCAATGAAGATTGTCTGAAAAAGTCTAATGCAGGGCATTATACAAGTGTTCTGGATGTGGATTCTTCTAATATTTATACAATTATAAATGCCATTGATACGGTATTGGAATCCTACTTGTCAGATATGAACGATATATCGGAACAACAGGTTCTGATACAGCATCAGGCAGCACAAGTGGCTTACAGTGGAGTTTTATTCACATATGATATTCAGGGACAGAGACCCTATTATCTAATAAATTATGATGATAACGGTTCCACGGATTCTGTTACAAGCGGCAGAGGCGGCAAGACATTATGGATTGCAAGAAATATCCAACTGTCAGAACTGGATGTCATATGGCGCAATCTTATTATTTCTGTAAATGAAATCGAAAAAATATTCAAGATACCATTGGATATTGAATTTGCCATTAATAAAAATAATGAGATTATAATTTTTCAGGTAAGACCTCTGGTGGCAAATTTCTCAAAGATAAGAGATGCTGACGAAAAAATTGGAAAGTTTTATAACAAAATAGATACATTGATTAGTGATTATCATAGAACAAAAAGTTCTATTGATGGGAAAAATATGATGTTTTCTGATATGGCGTTTTGGAACCCCTCCGAAATCATAGGAACAAGCCCGCGAACACTGGATTATTCTTTGTACCGGTACATTATCACATCAAGAGCATGGAATCAGGGACTGGTTCCCATGGGCTACCGTGAACTGAATGATGACCTGATGTATAAAATCGGTGTGAAGCCTTATATTAGTCTGGAGTATTCTTTTTATTCACTGATTCCGGCGGATCTGGATGAGGAGCTGGCTGGCAGACTGGTACAGTTTTATAGCCGGAAGCTGGTTAAGGATACAACGGCTCATGATAAGATAGAATTTGAGATTGTCTATTCCAATTATGATTTTAATACGGAGAATCGCACAAAAGAATTGTTAGATAACGGTTTTAGTGAGGAAGAGAGGAATACTATAATAGAGTCTCTCAAATCCCTTACCCATAATGTGATTCAAAACCACAGCAAAACTTCATTACGGGATACGGCAGATATAAAACAGCTTGAGAACACAAGAAAGAAGATAATTGATTCTGATATGGAAAGTCAGAATGTAAATAAAATAATTAAAGATATTCTTGAACTTCTTGAAGAGATTAGAATTTATGGAACACCACAGTTTACAAGGCAGGCGCGAATGGCATTTATTGCAAGGGCATTTTGCAGTTCCCTTGTGGCTGCCGGCTGGTTTTCGCAGTTTGAGATTGATGAATTTATGAAATCCATTGCTACCGTTTCGTCCAAATTCGAGCAGGATTATCAACGATTCTCCGCCGGAAAAATGTCGCGAAATGAATTTAATCAGAAATATGGACATTTGAGAAGCGGAACTTATGATATCAGAACTGATAGTTATAATCAGATGGTATTCAGACCTGCCGTGGGACATACAAAGACTCAGAAAGTAAAAAAACAGTCTCAGGGGCTGGATCATAAAATTCTTGAGAAAGCATTAAAATCTATTGAGCTTGACATATATCCGTATGATTTTAATACTTTTCTTACAACGGCAATTGAGGGAAGAGAATATTTTAAATTTGAATTTACAAAATCATTGAGTCTGGTTCTTGATCTGATACAAATTATAGGAAAGCTTCTTGATATTGAAAGGAAAAATCTTTCATGGATATCTGTGGAGGATTTGAAAGCGTGCGTTAATAAGGACAGAAAGAGTATTAGGAACTTCTTAAATGAACGTATTACTGAAAATAAGAAGTATTATAAAGAATATTCCAATATTATTCTTCCTGATGTTATCCTGAATCATACAGGTATTTCGGTTATTCCGGTCAATGAGGCAAGACCTAACTTTATTACATCAAAAAAAGTTGAAGGGGAAGTTGTAAACCTGGAGCAGGAGACAGATGAAGATCTGATGGATAAAATTGTTATGATTCCAAAAGCTGATCCGGGATATGAATGGATTTTTACAAAGGGAATCAAAGGCTTTGTTACGAAATACGGCGGAATGGCATCCCATATGGCAATCCGGTGTGCTGAGTTTGAAATTCCGGCTGCCATTGGATGCGGGGAAAAAATTTACAACTATGCATCCCGCATAAATTATATGGAACTGGATTGTGCCAACGGCAGTATTAAAGAAGGACTGCAGTGTGAGGATTTGCGTGCATTAATCACTCAGCGTGAAGGCATTAATCAGTATGGTGATCCTACGGATATATTGGAAGCTGCCTATATACGATTTTATGAGCTGTTGGGATTTATTCCCCAGCCGGCGTCCAATCATGTTAAAAATGTGGGGAAATTGTTTGAACGTCAGTGTGATCTTTTGATTGTAGCTGGAGGCGGAGCTCTTCCGGTTAAGTATTATGATCGTTCCCATGATGAGGAATTACAGCCCCACAGGGATGCAATGGAAGAAAAGCTCATAAGGCATTGTATTGGTGAGGGAATTCCGATTATTGCCACATGCAGAGGAATGCAGTATATGAATGTTCTTTTTGGAGGGCATTTATTATATCATCCGGAGTTAAATGTGAGCAGACCAAGAGGGGCTGACCACCAGGTCTATCTGTGTGAGGAAGACAGAACCATTTGGGTCAATAATTTTCACAGGGATGTAATTCCTATAGATGGACTGGCACCATGCTTTAAACCTTTAGCAATTGACAGGGAAAACCAGACTATAGAAGCTTTTGGTTCTGAGGAAATGAAAATACTGGCGTTGCAATGGCATCCGGAAAGAAAATTTGAAACAGCTAATGCTCTTGAGGAGACGAGAAAGCTGGTAGTTAATTTTATACAAAAACACATACAGTAATGGATTAGAAAGAGTAGAGCAAGAAATAGCAGAGCGGACAGAATTATGGATGATAAAATACAGTATTGGAGTCAAAAATACAAAATAAACAATTTAAAGGTGGTAGGATATGGTGGAGGATATCCTATCATTCAGTTTGACAGAGACGAAAATATGCTGGTTCTGAAAATGTCTCAAAGAGAAATCGAAAAGATATTAAGAAGGGCAGAAGCTTCCGGTGGGATGGAACTGGGAGTGGGATGGAATTTTAGAAAAACTACATTTGTGCGGATAAATAATGAAACAATTGTAATATGTGGGCATGAAAATGTTTTAGACAAAGTGCTGGAAAAGCTGTTTTAATAGTTTTCTGA
This sequence comes from Roseburia sp., assembly GCA_030844625.1. Classification (GTDB taxonomy): domain Bacteria; phylum Bacillota; class Clostridia; order Lachnospirales; family Lachnospiraceae; genus Eubacterium_G. Next base: position 4,073 of record JAUUNJ010000297.1, read on the forward strand.
AACAAATGAAACGTTTTTGTTTAAAGAAATGTTTCAAGTAAAAATAAAAATGTAATAAAATTGTAATATTTTATTGACAAAGTGTAATAAATACGTTATATTAACTCCTGAGCACACAGGCAGTGTGTAGAAAA
>JAUUNJ010000298.1 GCA_030844625.1 Roseburia sp.
TGAGACATCTGCAACTCATATTCAAAATCAGTAACAGCCCTAAGTCCCCTTACAATAATCTGTGCATCAATGCTTTTTGCAAAATCTACAAGTAGTCCTTCGAAAGCCATAACTTTTACGTTAGGTATATCTTGTACGACCTCTTTTAACATTTTAACACGATTTTCTACTGAAAACAACGGAGTTTTGGAATTATTGTTCAAAACCCCCACAATTAGTTCATCTACTATTTTAGCAGCTCGTTTTATTATGTCTAAATGACCAAATGTTACCGGGTCAAAACTTCCTGGATAAATTGCTCTAGTCATATAAATCACCACTTATCTTCAAAAAAATATGTTTATTTGTCTTATAGTTCTTTTCCTTTATTATCTCATATCCTAATTCATTCACATAAGAGAAATCTGTTTCAAGAGATGACTCTACAATAATTTGAGTGTGACGATCGATCAGGCTGGTAGATTTTAAGCACTCCAGTACACGTTTCTCATATAAATTGTTATATGGAGGATCCAAAAAAACGAAATCAAAACGTATATTGAGATTATTTAACTCATTTATGGCTGACTCCACAGACATCGGTAAAACCACGGCATTTTCTTCCAATTTTGTAAATTGAAGGTTATCTTTGATGCATTCTATGGCTTTTCGGTTGTTTTCCACAAAATATGCTTGTGCAGCACCTCTGCTCAGTGCCTCTATTCCTATGGCACCGCTTCCACTATACAAATCTAAAAAACAACATTGTTCCAGATTATAATTAATCATATTAAATAAAGTTTCTTTAATTCTATCTGTCGTGGGGCGGGTATTCAGTCCGTCAACAGTTTTTAATTGTAATCTGCGTGCTTTCCCTGCAATAACTCTCATTTCATCTCCTGAATGTAATAAGATTATGTAATTCCAAAAGAATTTCTATAAGTGATAAACGTGCCACCGGCACACTTGTCTATATTCATTAGAATATAAACATAAAAGCAAGCAATATAGACTGCCTGCTTTTATGTTGTGTATTGCGCCATAATATGCATTTTGCAAAGAATGGCATAAATATTATTCTTCAGATGCTTCCTCCGTATCAGAAACTACCTCTGCATCGGAAACTTCTTCTGTTTCAACAGTCTCTTCAACTGCTTCCTCTGCTTCAGTTGCCTCTTCAACTACTTCTTCTGCATAATCTTCTTCCTCTTCATCCGGAAGTAAAACTTTCATGCTTAAGCTGATTTTCTTTTCTTCTTCGTTGAAATCAACAATCTTGGCTTCGATTTCCTGACCGATCTTCAATTCATCAGAAGGCTTTTCAACATGATGTTTCGCAATCTGTGATACATGTAATAATGCATCAACACCCGGCTCAAGTTCAACAAAAGCCCCAAAATCTGTCATTCTCGCAACAGTACCTGTTACAACAACACCAACAGCAAACTTTTCACTTGCATTTGTCCAAGGATTCTGGTCTTCAAATTTAAGACTAAGAGCAATCTTGTCTTCGTTAATTTCTTTAATAAATGCTGTCACCTTATCTCCGGCTTTGAAAAGTTTTCTAGGATTTCCAACTCTGCCCCATGACATCTCAGAGATATGTAACAGACCGTCAGCACCTCCGATATCGACAAAAGCGCCAAAATCAACAACGCTCTTTACAACACCTTCTACTGTCTGACCAACCTCAATTCTTTCAAATAAAGCTTTCTTTGCTGCTTCTTTCTCAGCAACTACTAACTGCTTTCTGTCACCAATAATTCTTCTCTTCTTAGGGTTGAATTCTGTGATAACAAACTCAATTTCCTGATCAAGATACTTGTTCAAATCTCTTTCGAAAGTATCTGATACAAGGCTGGCAGGAATAAACACTCTTCCGCCTTCAACATCAACACTCAAACCACCTTTTAAAATCTGTACAACTGGTGCTTTGAGAACTTCTTTATTTTCAAAAGCTTCTTCAAGTCTCTTATTTGCTTTCTCTGCAGCAAGTTTCTTATAAGATAAAGCAACCTGGCCTTCGCCATCGTTAACTTTAAGAACCTTAACTGTCAGTTCATCGCCTACTGAGATTACAGTTGTCAGATCTACCGGTGTGTTAGAGTATTCATCTCTAGTAAGAATACCATCAGCCTTATAACCGATGTTAAGCACTGCCTCATCCTCTCTTACACTAATTACCTTTCCTTCAAGTACTTCTCCGTTATGGATTGTCTTGAATGTTTCATCCAGCATTTGTTCAAAACTCATTTCTGACATTCAGTATGAACCTCCTCAATAATATTCTTTGGGGTGGATGCCCCTGCTGTAATACCTATAGACTCCAATGATTCAAGTTCACACAAATCCAGATCTTCTACAGTCTGTATATAATAAGTGTTCTCGCACTGCTCTTTACAAATATCATATAACTTCTGTGTATTAGAGCTATGTTTGCCACCAATGACAATCATTGCTTCAACTTCCGACGAAATGTTCTTCGCCTCAACCTGTCTTAAGTGTGTCGCATTACAAATCGTGTTTACAACAGTAATATCATACCCCTTTTTTTCTATAATTTCAACCAAATATTTAAATTTATTGTGGTTAAATGTCGTTTGCGAAACAATACACACCTGTATATTTTCCGGAAGCTGCAGTTTTTCAATCTGTTCTGGCTCATTTATAACAACAGTATTGCCCTTTACCCATCCTTTGATTCCTTCCACTTCCGGATGATTGTCGTTACCGATAATGATGATTGCCTTCCCCTTGTTGCTTTCTGTCTGCACAATATTGTGAATTTTTTTTACAAACGGACATGTGGCATCAACCACATGAACATTGCGTTCTTCTAAAATATCATAGATTTCTTTTGGAACCCCATGGGAACGTATAACCACAGTCCCATTGTTTATTTTTTTTAATTCTTCCACATTCTCTACAACTACAACTCCCTTTGATTCCAAATCTTTTACAACCTGCTCATTATGAATAATGGGACCAAAAGTATAAATCGGGCAGTTGCCTTTTTCAATTACGCTGTAAACACTTTCCACAGCCCGCTCTACTCCAAAACAAAATCCTGCACTTTTTGCAACAATAATTTTCATGACTACTCCTTATTGCACCAGTTTAATTATAGTATCAACCACCTGTTCAATATTCATATCAGATGAATCTACCAACACGGCATCCTCTGCCTGCTTTAACGGAGAAACTTCCCTATGCATATCTCTGTAATCTCTCTCTTTAATATCTTTCTCTATCGCATCAATATTACAGGACTGACCTTTTTCAACCAATTCTTTATATCTTCTCTCTGCTCTGGTTCTGGCACTTGCAGTCAGATAAATCTTCAAATCAGCATTCGGAAGCACATCTGTGCCGATATCTCTTCCATCCATAACAACATTATTCTTTTTTGCCAAATCCTGTTGCATTTCCACAAGAATTTTTCGCACAGGGGGATAAACAGCAATTGCCGAGGTCATATTTCCTATTTCTTCCTGCCTGATCTGCTGACTTACATCTTCTTCCTCAAGATATACTTTTTGTGTGTCATTTTCATAACCAAGAGTAATATTTACATGATTACATTTTTCAATCACTTTATCCTCTTCCTCAGCTTTAATACCTTCCCTGTAACATGCCAACGCCATTGTTCTGTACATAGCACCCGTATCAACATAAATATATCCTAATTTCTTTGCAACAATCTTTGCTATGGTGCTTTTTCCTGCCCCGGCAGGTCCATCAATTGCTATATTATACATTTTATTCCTCCTCGCTTTACTCTTAGTTTTTCACTATCATCTGTTGACGCTTTACTTATTTATTGTCAAACACAATTTGCTAATAAATACTGTTTCCTGCCAGATATCCTGTACTCCATGCTATCTGAAGATTATATCCGCCGGTCAAAGCATCAAGATCCAAAACCTCTCCCACAAAATAAATATTCGATACAATTTTTGACTCCATTGTACGCGGATTAATCTCTTTTATATTAATTCCGCCTTTTGTTATAATTGCCTCATTATAATTTCTAAGCCCCGAAATGTGAAGCGGCAAATTTTTAATCACACGAACCAAACGGTCTCTTTCTTCTTTTGTAATTTCGTGTACTTTTTTGTAAGGATCAATTCCTGATAATTCAATAATGACAGGAATTATTTTTTTAGGCAGTAATTTTTCGATGGAATGATTAAAATTCTTATTTATGCCTTCCTTAAAAT
>JAUUNJ010000299.1 GCA_030844625.1 Roseburia sp.
CCATGGTGATATTATGTCAATGTATACAAATGATATTGATACATTAAGACAGATGGTAAGTCAGTCCATGCCCCAGATGTTGAACAGTGCGATTACAATTGTCAGTGTATTTGCATGTATGATTGCCCTTAGTGTTCCGTTGACAGTAATTAGTATTGTAATGATAGGGGTTATAATATTTGTATCTAAAAAACTGACTTATCTATCAGGGAAGTATTTTACAGCTCAGCAGAAGGATATAGGAATCGTTAATGGATATATAGAAGAAATGATGGCAGGACAGAAAGTTGTCAAGGTGTTTAACCATGAAGAGAAAGCCATGGAACAGTTTAATCAATTAAATAATAAACTTTTTGAATCTGCTGACAATGCAAATAAATTTGCAAATGTTATGGGACCTTGTAATGCCCAGCTTGGAAATGTAAGTTATGTTCTTTGTGCCTGCATCGGAGCTATTATTGCAATTAAGGGATTTTTTGGCTTTACAATGACACCGGGAGCTCTTATAAGTTTTCTGACTTATAACAAACAGTTTGCACAGCCAATTAACCAAATTACAATGCAGATGAATAGTATTGTAATGGCAATAGCCGGAGGCGAAAGAATTTTTAAACTATTGGACGAAGAACCGGAAGTAGATGATGGATATGTTACTCTGGTACGTGCTAAAAAAGTGGACGGACAAATCGTGGAATGTGAAAACAGAACAGGGATGTGGGCTTGGAAGCATTATCACAAAGATACAGATACAACAACCTATACCGAGATGAAAGGTGAGATTGTATTTAATGGTGTAGACTTTGGATATAATGATGAAAAGATTGTTTTGCACGATGTTAAACTATACGCCAATCCGGGACAGAAGCTTGCCTTTGTGGGTTCAACCGGAGCAGGAAAAACTACGATTACAAATTTGATTAACAGATTTTATGACATACAGGATGGAAAAATCCGTTATGATGGAATTAATATCAACAAAATAAAGAAAGCAGATTTGAGACGCTCTCTCGGAATCGTATTGCAGGATACTCACTTGTTTACGGCGACAGTTATGGATAATATCAGATATGGCAAGCTGGATGCTACAGATGAAGAGGTTATTGCAGCGGCAAAACTTGCCAATGCAGACAGCTTTATCAGAAGACTTCCTGACGGCTACAACACAATGCTTACAGGTGATGGCGGAAACTTAAGTCAGGGACAGAGACAGCTTCTCTCTATTGCAAGAGCAGCCGTTGCAAATCCTCCGGCACTGATTCTTGATGAAGCTACATCTTCCATTGATACAAGAACAGAACGTCTTGTACAGGAGGGAATGGATGCACTTATGAAAGGACGTACCACTTTTGTAATTGCCCACAGACTTTCTACAATCAGAAACAGTGACTGTATTATGGTTTTGGAACAGGGACGCATCATTGAGAGAGGAAGTCATGATGAGTTAATGGAAGAAAAAGGAACGTATTACAGATTGCAGACAGGCAGTAATGCAGGTTAAATTATCAGAGGATGGCTTCGGTCATCCTTTTTTATTATTAATCAGCAACTTATTTGAATATATTTAAATAAATGTGTTGATGTTGAGAGCAGCTTTTTATGAAAAAAATATTTTATGCCGCATTAATTGTAGTTTTGGGTATTGCCATAGTAAATCTGGGCAGCATTATATTTGTTTCCACTTATGTAATCCCTGAAAATGTTGTTGAAACAAATAAATTTCGAATGATGAATATTCATGAAAATAGTATTTTAAAAGCTAAGGAATTCTGTAATAAAAATAATGTGGACCAATCGAGATTGTTGGCAGGAAACTATCTTAGGAAAGATTGTAAAATAGAACAAGAAAAATTTACTTTGGCAGAATACAAAAAGCTGGATGCCAATTATAAAAAAGCTGATAACCAGGAATATGTAAAAGTGTGTAAAGCAATGTCAGCAATTTTTGATGACCTTGAATATTTTCCAGTAGCAAAGAGTTCAACTTCCGATTACTGGGTAAGTTTTGATGATTCTTTTGGTGCAGACAGAAATTACAATGGAGAATATAAACACGAGGGAACAGACATTATGGCTCAGAATAATGTAGGGGGGTATTATCCGGTGGTAAGTGCCACAGACGGTGTTGTGGAAAATCTGGGCTGGCTGGAAAAGGGAGGATACCGTGTGGGAATTCGTGGAAATGCAGGAGGATATTTCTATTATGCCCATCTAAGCAGCTATTCCAGCATAAAAAAAGGAGATAAGATTAGGGCGGGAACTCTTCTTGGGTATATGGGGGATACCGGATATGGTAAAGCGGAGGGTACAAGTGGTAATTTTGATGTACATCTGCACTTTGGAATATACATAAAAACAGAAAACTATGAAGAGTTAAGCATTAATCCCTACCATATATTAAAATATCTTGAAAACAAATTAATTATTGCCAATTATTAGATGTGATAGTAAAATGTAACTTGTTAAGTAAAATCATGGGCATAAATAGTAAAATTAGTTTTTGCTTAACAAGTCAGTAAGATAGACGTTATTGAAACGGTAAGGAAGAGGAAAAGAGGTAATAGATATGAGAAAAATCAGTACAGATAAGGCTCCTGCAGCCATTGGACCATATTCACAGGCAGTTGTTGTAAACAATATTCTTTTTACATCAGGACAGATTGCTCTTGATCCTGCTACAGGAGAAATTGTTGGAACTACAATTATAGAGCAGGCTGAGCAGGTCATGAAGAACCTTGGTGCAATTCTTGCGGAAGCAGGTTCCAGCTACGAAAAGACAGTTAAAACTGTATGCTTTCTTGCAAATATGGAAGATTTCGCTACTTTTAATGAAGTATATGGAAAGTATTTTACAGAAAAGCCGGCAAGAAGCTGTGTGGCAGTAAAGCAGTTGCCAAAGAATGTGCTCTGTGAAGTAGAAGTGATTGCAGAGATATAAATCAGTGAAGCATTAAATTGCAGTTTGGGTGAAGGAAAATTGCGGCAGAGCCGTAGGAAGAGTGAACCGTTATGGATAAGAATTTATTGGATATTGTAAGTTATAATGGCGAAGGCTATTTACCTTTAATCGATTTTGATAAATGGAGAGTGGCTGAACTCAGATATATAGATGAATTGGAAGTAGATAACCTTAAGGATATGCAAAAACATGATGAAACAGATGAGATTTTTGTTCTCCTTGAGGGCGATTTTACATTGTTCATTGGCGGACAGGGCGATGAAATCGGAGAAATTCAGGCAATTAAGCTGGAGCCGCTGAAAATATATAATGTAAAAAAAGGAACTTTCCATACGCATACACCGGAAAAGAATGCCACAGTTCTCATAGTAGAAAACGCAGACACTTGTGATGATAATTCACCCACAGTAAAATTAACTGCAAGCCAGAAAGCTGTGATCAGAGAGTTATATGATAAGATTAATAACAAGTAGATACATTGCCTGACAATTTTCTGTCAGGCTTGTTCTATGAAAGGGAAAAGATTGAGATTAGATAAATATCTTACCAATTTAGCTATTGGCTCCAGAAGTCAGGTAAAAGTTTTAATTAAAAGAGGGCATATAAAAGTAAATGGTCAAAAGGTTTTAAAGCCGGAGTATCATATTAACGAAGAAGCTGATAAAATAGAAATGGATGATGCCTCTCTGGAGTATAGCAGATTTTATTACTATATGTTAAATAAGCCGGCAGGTGTTGTATCGGCAGTGACCGATAAACATTGCAGGACTGTTTTGGATATTATGGACGTAGTGCCCAGGAATGGTCTGTTTCCCGTTGGAAGGCTGGATAAAGATACGGAAGGACTGTTGCTGATAACCAATGATGGACAGCTTGCACATGATTTGCTGTCGCCATCAAAACATGTGGACAAGACTTATTATGTGGAATTAAATGGAAGTCTGACATACAATGATATCGGGCTTTTTAAAGAAGGTCTTGATATTGGGGAAAAATCAAAAACAAAGCCTGCAATCTTAGAGATAGTCGATTTGGACAGAAAAGATAAGGCTTATATTACAATTACTGAGGGAAAATATCATCAGGTAAAAAGGATGTTTGCGGCAATCGGACTGAAAGTCACATATCTGAAACGAATATCCATGGGAACTTTGAAACTGGATGAAAGCCTATGTGCCGGTGAATACAGAAAACTTACAGAATCAGAAATAGAACAGTTAACGGCAGGAAAAGGAATA
>JAUUNJ010000300.1 GCA_030844625.1 Roseburia sp.
CTTTCCGATAACGCCATCTTCTTCGCCACCGATAGAACCAACTTCAGCTTCGATTGACATACCATGATCGTTTGCAATCTTAACTAATTCTTTTGTCTTTTCAATATTTTCTTCAATTGGATAATGGGAACCATCAAACATAATTGATGAAAATCCAGCTTCAACGCACTTTAAACATCCTTCATAAGAACCATGATCTAAATGAAGCGCAACAGGAACTGTAATCCCGAGTTCTTCCATCATTCCGTTAACCATACCTACTACTGTCTTGTATCCTGTCATGTACTTTCCGGCACCTTCAGATACACCTAAAATAACAGGGCTCTTTAATTCTTCTGCTGTTAAAAGAATAGACTTTGTCCATTCAAGATTGTTGATATTGAACTGTCCAACAGCATAATGTCCTGCTTTTGCTTTTTCTAACATTTCCTTAGCTGATACTAACATAATGTACCTCCGTAATTTTCTTTAAAACTTCTTTCATTGTTAAACTTTAAACAACTGCCTATATTATACCCCATTTTATCAGTATTGCAAACATATTTTGCCATTAAACTTGCATTTCATGATTGGTATTTCCTATTTTGTAACGGGCAATACAAAAGCAGGCCACAATTTGCAGCCCGCTCCAAATCAAATTTTTTTGTTACTGTTTTTTACAACCGCTAGGGTTATATGCGTAGAAATTTTTCTTATCCAAATCCTCAGTCACCATACGAAGTGCTTCACCAAATCTCTGGAAATGAATAATTTCCCTCATACGGAGGAATTTTATAGGTTCAGCAACTTCACAGTCCTTTACAAGACTTAAAATATTATCATATGTTGTTCTCGCCTTTTGCTCCGCTGCCATATTTTCGACCAGATCCGTAATAGGATCACCTGTTGACTGAAACTGACTTGCTGAGAAAGGTTCTCCGCTTGCCGCCTGAGGCCATACTCCTAAAGTGTGATCTACATAATATTTTTCAAATCCTGCTGTCTCTACCTCATTACAAGGTAAGTCTTTCACCAGCTGAGAAACAATAGTTCCAACAATTTCAAGATGACCCATTTCTTCTGTAGCAATGTCATTGAGAAGGCCTGCTACTCTTGAATTTTTCATGGCATATTTTTGTGACATATATCTCATTGCTGCTCCCATCTCCCCATCCGGTCCACCATATTGGGAAATTATAAACTGTGCCATTTGAGGATTTCTGGTCTTAATATTAACAGGATATTGCAGTCTCTTTTCATAACTATACATTAGCAGTTACCTCCTTCCCAAGGCATCGGACCCTTGTTCCAATCCCAATAATCGGTGTTATCTACCTCATATGACGAAAGCGGTCCGTATTTCTGCGTGTACATCTCCCATGCCTCTTCCCTAATCTTCCTAGCCTCCTGATAATACTCAAGGGCTTCCTGGCAATTGGGATGGGTATCAAGAAACAGTTTTACATCATCCATGGCAAAGCTTGCCCGGGTAATGATTTTCATTAATTTTTCTTTATCCATATCATTTCTCATCATTTTGACATCCTCCCAATATAAGGTTTGTTTAATTGGGCAAATATGGTTCCATTTTCCAAGCCTTCCTCTATGCAATACACATCTTCCCATTTTTGCCATGGTACAAAGCACATTCCGGGCATCATTTCATCAACCGGCTCTTTTCCCCTGTCGCACCCTTCATTATATTTTTCTTTATCCATGTCTTTCATACAGCCACATTCTTTTTTTCCGTTGTTCTTATTATCACAATTTCTTCTGTCACGTTCCATATTATAACCTTTGTTTCTTGACTGGTTCATATTGTTGCCTGCATTTCTGGTCTGATTCATATTGCCACAAGTATTTCTTGTCTGGTTCATGCTGCCACAGTTATTCCTGATCTGGTTCATATTGTTGCAAGTATTTCTTGTCTGGTTCATATTTCCACAATTATTTCTGTTTTGCATCATGTTACCGCAATTGTTTCGTCCGGAATTCATGCCACCACTGACCATATTTTTACCATTACGATTAGAATAGTGTGCGTTCTGGTTACAGTTGCTGCAGTCCATATAATACTTCCTTTTCATTTTGGTTCTACATTATTAATGTATGCCATAATTCTTACAGGGTTCAAAATATTCATATTGGTTTTTGTCGCAATGTGGGGTATACTAATAGCATCATTTATTTTTTATTTCTGGGAGGAATTACAAATGCGAAATTGCTTAGTTGCTCAATCAGGAGGTCCTACCGTTGCAATAAATTCCAGCCTTGCAGGGGTTATTCAAGGGGCTATTGACAGCAAACAGTTTAATAAAGTATACGGTTCTTTAAATGGAGTTCAGGGTCTGCTAAACGGACGTCTTATGGATTTATCTCAAAAAGTAGAAGAAATACCTATGTTTATAGAACTTTTAAAAAAATCGCCTTCTATGTATCTGGGATCCTGCCGATACCAGCTTCCTGACTATACCGAAGATGATGCTCCATACGCATATATATTTAATAAATTTGATACGTACGAAATTGATGCCTTTTTTTATATCGGAGGCAATGATTCAATGGATACTGTAGACAAACTTAACACTTATGCAAAAGCAGTGAACAAAGCTATAAAAATTATAGGAATCCCCAAAACCATAGATAATGATTTGTGTGTTACCGATCATACACCCGGATATGGTTCTGCCGCAAAATATGTGGCATCAACACTTTTAGAAATAGGTCATGACACATCCATATATCCTATTAACAGTGTTACCATAGTTGAAATTATGGGAAGAGATGCCGGATGGCTTACAGGCGCTTCCGTACTTGCAAGAAACAACTATAATTTTGCACCTCATCTTATTTATCTGCCTGAAGTAGCATTTGACGAACAACAATTTATTCAAGACGTCAAATCCGCAATGGATAAATATAATAATGTTGTTATTGCTGTTTCAGAGGGAATTAAGGATGCTGATGGCAAATATATTAGTGCTACTTCTGCTGTCGAAGATACTTTTGGACACAGCCAGTTAAGCGGTACCGGTAAATGCCTTGAATATATTATTAAACAAAATATACAGGTAAAGGTCCGTTCCGTAGAAATTAACATTTTGCAGAGGAGTGCTGCTCATATGTCTTCCATTACGGATATTGGAGAATCTTTCAGACTGGGTCGCCACGCAGTGACAGTTGCCCTTGAGGGCAAATCTGGTGTAATGGTCACTGCTATCAGAAAAGGTAATGATCCTTATGGTGTTGATATGGGAGATACCGATGTGAAAAATGTTGCCGGTCTTGTAAAACATGTTCCAAGAGAATGGATTAATGACCGGGGAAATGATGTCACACAGGAATTTATTGATTATGCATATCCATTAATTCTAGGAGAACCTGTTGTCAAATATCAAAGAGGTATTCCTGATTATCTGGATGTATCCCATCTTTTTCCAAATAAAATAGATGCATAATAAAATCAAAACAAAATCTCTGGAAAAAACCCGGAGATTTTGTTTTTATGCGGAAAATTCGCTTAACTTTCTGTAAAAGAAAAACATTTTACCAGAGTCACCTAGCTACAGAAACAAATAAAGACGTTTGCATCATACTTTTGCTGATTCAATACTAAAAATATAAATTATGTAGAAATATGTAAAAATATGATATACTATATATGAAAAGCCAATAAATAAAGGGGGGATAAAATGGCAAAAAAAAATAATAATGAGAATTATAACGCAACAATAAGGGTTACAACATTAACAAAAACAATGATTAGTGTAGGAATCATAGGACTAATAATATCTGGCGCCATAAATGATGACCTGATAAAATCATATCCCATTTTATTATATGTAAAAAATATTTTAGAACCTATTGTTTCAGCACTATTTTCAGCCGGACTTGTTTCCGTAATTGTTGAAATAAGTACAATAAAAAATTTAGTATCAGATGCATTTAATCAAATACTCACATGCAATTTTCCATTAGACAATTTTAATGAAAATACCTTACACTCATTAAATCAGGAAGTAGCTTCAAAACTAATAGGTATACCGGAAAAGAAAATTGAAAATACCATATATAGATATGAAAATAACTTAATAGATGCAGTAAAAGAAAAATATTATGAATATCACAACATGACATACCATATAACACCTGATTCCAAAAATAATTGCTTTAATATAAAGGCAAATATGGCTTGTAAAATAG
>JAUUNJ010000301.1 GCA_030844625.1 Roseburia sp.
ACAAATTCTTGTAATAAATAGAATAAAAATTATCAGATGATTCCGGCACTTCAAAAGAAAAATACATATTTTCAATATCTCCAGATTCAAATGTAGCAACGTAGTCTGTACCATCAACTGGAATTGTTGTTGCTAAATCAGATGTGTACCCTGGCATTATTCTCGTATATGTTGAATCTGCTTTGGTAACAACAGGAATCATTGTTATCAGCAAACCACATACCAATATCCAATTTACAATCTTACCAATTATTTTCTTCATAACTTTTTCCTCCTTTAACCTTTAATAATTATACTTGATTTTATTTAATATTGAAACGCTTCTTCTGTAATCCTTATACTTTTTTTCTTTGCAAAACTATACTTGTAATATTTGCATTCTCCAATCATCGGTCCATTGCTATAATACAAATACTTTGAAGTGATTGCCCCAAACTCATTTGCCTTTATGGTTCCATATGTGATCGTCTTCTTTTTTTCGATGTTATAAGACTTTATCTTATACTTAAATTCTGCAATCGGTTCCACATAATAAAACGTGTTATCTATGAACTCATAATAACTGCAATTACTAGTAATCGTTTTTATTTTCTGACCATCAGACTTTCTATACAATGTCATTCCAGACTTTCCTGATGATGAAATTGTCTGAATTGCAATGTATTTTCCAACAATCTGTCCAAAATAACCATTCTTGCATATCTGTTTTAACTTTTTTCCCTTTAAATCATACAAAAACACCTCTGGATTTCCAGTTTTCGTATATCCACATCCATAAATCTTTCCATCCACTAGTACCTCTAGTCTCTGCAATTCCCTTGCAGCTCCTAATTTATTGCTTTCTCTCGATTTCAAATTATACGAATACAAATTTCCTGCATGCGTTTTATTATCTATAAGTACATAATAAATAATGTCATCATAAAGTAGTCCGCACTCGCCGATACATGTTCCCTTATCTGCCTCAACCAGAACTTCCTCTTTTGTCATTTCTTCATCCGAATACCTAGATATTTTTTTCTTTTTCATATCGATCCAATATAAATATCCATCCATCCAATATGTACCAGATTGTCCATCATCCCAAGGTATTAAATGATAATTTTCTGTGTTTTTCTCATCTGCTTTTGTTATTTCTAGATTAATAAAAAAGCCTGTCATTACTACCATTACAAGTACAAGAAATCCCCTTATAATATTTCGTTTTTTCATATCTTGTTTCTCCTTCATTTTAAAACAACTCAATTTCTGACATTACAGTATCCTCATATTTGCTTCCTTTGTATGTAGAAAGAATTGATATTTTTACATATGATGTAATTCTTCCATCAAAATAGAACGTTTGGCTCCCATCTACATTATCTTGTAACTTAAGACGTTCTGATGTTCCATCAGAGAACTCCACTTCTAGTTTTTGTGGTCGTGCATTCTTGTAATATAAATCTTCACTCTTCTGATAACCATTCCAAATCTTTATTCCATTAATTGTATAGCTACCATCAAGCTCAAAGCAAACAAATTCGCCCTCACCAGTTCCAGAAACACCTTCCACCCAAGCAGTTGTTGTATCTTGATCGATTAACCGTTCCGGTATATGCTGAATACTCTTTTCCTTCAAATAAGAACTAGCTGAAACCCGCTGAATATTTTCCATCGAAATTGCTGGCATCTCTGAATTTTCGGTATTCAACACCTCTAACTTTGTCTCAGTTGTTTCGGTTCCAATTGATGATTCCATCTGCAAATCCTGTGTCGAATTTATATGTTTCTCACTCGTCATAATCTGAGAGTCAACTTCGTGTGGTGATTTTAAATCTTTCCACTTTACTCCAATCGCAGCCACAACACCTAACAGTAATCCAAGTAACGCTGATACAACTATGTAACCCCCTTTCCTTTTTTTCTTGGTACGTTCAGGCATCATATGTAATTCGGTTTCATCTCTTAATTTTGTGCCACAATTTTTGCAGAACAATTCATTATCTTTAACCGGTCTTCCACATCTTCTACAATACATAAACTCTACTCCTTATGCTTTTATTCTGCGAATTTACAATATGGACGTAAATCAATTTTGCTTATTTTACCATTCTCATCAACACTATATTCAATAGCGCAATTGTATTCTGATTCCCCCGAATAATAAACGCCTTCCTTAACTTTATACAAGCCCAACGCCTTCATATTATGCAAGAGTTTTTCTTCTTGGTCTCCAACCTTGCTTCCAAATACGCTCACACCATCTATCGGTCTATAAAATGTAATCCCTCCGCCATCTACAATTTCTGCTTTGATAATTTTTTCATTTTTATCATAGAGTTCGTATTCAGCCCCATACGTATAAGGATCCTCCATCTTTCCAAACTCTCCATCTAACATCTTATATTCCATTCCGTTAGCCACTAGATCTTTCGTTAACGAAGCTCTTACTTCCGTAAAATTCCAATTATACGGTTGCAATAGCAAAATTCCCCAATCATTTTCTTCATCTGCTATGACTTTATATCTCTCTAAAATTCTATCACTTGCTGTTTTTGCAACATCAACTATAGTTTCATGCGTCAATATCGGCATTTCTTCAAAGCTCTCTACAACAGCCCCTTCTGCATATTTTTCCATTATCTCATCAAATTCAGAATCATCGCAATATGTTGTATCGCCTTTTATACAAATTTCACCGTTTCCATTCAAATCATATGTTTCTAATTCATCCACGGCCTCCGTTAAGTAAAAAGTTCCTTTATCATAATATTGTTGTGCCTCTTTATCATAATAATAAATTGTTTGTGCTCCGTGGTCGTTGCTTACAATACTTCCATTCTCATATAAATCGCCCTCGTTTCCAAACCCCAGCATTTTGTTTAGTCCATCTGCAGAACTATCATATTTATAGACTGCATCAAAAGTCGCTGCCATATAGCCACCATATGCGTAAATCATTAATTCATCTTCACCATCTCCATCAATATCCTGGATACTAAATCGATACTCTATACTATCTGGATCCATGCCATCAATTTTTTCATGCCAACTGTCTGTATCTTTTTTATCAGGAAATGTATTTGCATAAAATAAATTCGACAGTGCATCCGAATAACGTTTCCATGCAATGTCATCTGCGAAAAACTCATATTGCATATCATCGTTATTTTCAAACTCCTCGCTACTTTGTTCTATTCCACCTTCGCTTTCGGAGTTCATTGATTGAGCCACATGCAAAGATTCTCGCTTTCCGAGTTTATTACTAATAAATGCGGAAGTTCCAAAATATCCGAGAGAAGTGGTCACCAAAGCAACAGATAAACCAATTGCAATTGGTTTGACCATATTACTTCCAGCCAATGTCACTTTTCCCGTAGTTGAAGCTATCATATTTTCATGCGCCCAATATCTGATGTTCCTATTTACCGCTATAGCTACCTCCTTTGGGCAAACCGATGCTTTTGCTTCCTCCTGAAAAATCCAGCACAAACAAGGAATAATCGGAATCGCATATAGCTTTGTTCCCTGCTTCTCTAATTCAAGCACGCTTTCTTTTAACTTCTTTTTAGCGTATCGAATTCGGCTTTTCACTGTTTCTGAATTACACTGAAGTTCTTGCGCAATTTCATTTACCGAAAGTTGATCATAATACCGCATATACACACAAATACGTTGATCTGATGGTAACGCGCTAATAATCTGCATCATAATTTTTCGTGTTTCTACATAGTCAACTTCTTTTTCAGGAATAAATTTACCGTTTTCATCCTCTGTATCCCATTCTTCATCCCCGTCTGATATTAAATCTGAAAATGTCCATTCTTTACATTTTCGATTATAATCCAATGCCTTATTTCGCACGATAGCATTAATCCATGATTGCAATTTGGTATAATCATGTAGTGTATCCAAGTGTTCAAACACCCGAATATAAGAATCCTGCAAAATATCATTTATATACGAAATATTACACGCATGGGTTTGTGCAACAAAATATGCCGAATTTATCGTTTGTTCATAAATTAAATTTATAGCATTCTCTTCTTTGTTTATTGCATCTTGAATAACCTTTTCATCAACTAACATCCAACTTTTCTCCATATTTCTAACCTCTCTTTTATCTCTGATATTATATAGACGAATCAAAATAAAAAAGGGGGTTAAAATAATACAAAATTTTTATATTTATTTC
>JAUUNJ010000302.1 GCA_030844625.1 Roseburia sp.
TTATAAACTCTTTTCTCTCCACCTCATCCATAGCTGTATGTAAATCCTGCAAAATAAAATTTTTATAACAAGGCGTCACATCAGTTACCAGATAAAAATAAGCCTTAACATTATATACTATTACATTGTTTCTATCAACTTTAGGAATTTCAGAAATAATTTCCTTTGCCTCTGTCTCAAAAATTTCTGTAGCGTTAGAATTCAAAACAGAATATATCTGTGCTCCTGCGGTTCCCATTTTCCCCAGAGCAACAAATCCACATAAAACTAATACAAAAACACCTAATGCCTTTTTTATTTCAAGCAGATTCCCCATTAATCCAACTGACAGAACCAGTACGGGAAGCCACACCATCAGGTAATGGGCATATGGCCGGCTTATTGTCAGGAACAGAATAGCTGTTCCACTTAAAACAACTACCGTGATTCCAACAAATTTAAACTGATTCGTATTATATGATTCCCCTTTTGATTTTCCACTCCGCACCGTTAAAATTCCAATAAGGAACGCTGCCACCAACGGAACCGCTAAAGCGGTCAAATTAAGCAGCTCGCTGGCAGTAAGAGCATTTCTTTCAAACCCATGCTTAAAATTATATATAAAAGTAGAATAAATCATTTGCCTTAGTGCACCGACTGTTGAAAAGTATATCAGTACAGGCAA
Source organism: Roseburia sp. (assembly GCA_030844625.1). Lineage (GTDB taxonomy): Bacteria > Bacillota > Clostridia > Lachnospirales > Lachnospiraceae > Eubacterium_G. The sequence goes on from JAUUNJ010000302.1 coordinate 665, forward strand.
AAATACTGCTAAAGCCCCTGCAATGAAACTTCCTGCATTCTTTATGATATTCTTCCATTGCCCTGATTTCATCATAACAACTAAGCCTATAATAAGCAGAACTATGGGCAGGCTGTTAGTCAGTCTGGTCATGGCTCCTGTCATAAATGTAATTCCATAGAAAAAAGAATACAGACATCTATGCTCTGTTTTTTGGCCGTCAAAAAATTTTACCGCAAAATATGTGCTCCATATTAAAAACGGCAGACAATATTCTTCTGTAAGATTTCCTTTGTCAAAATATATATTTAAAATAAGCAGGCACCCTGCCGTCAGACAGAAACTTATTTTTTCTCTGTAGAATAGGTTTAATATTTTGTAAATCCCCATAAGAGAGACTGTTAAAAATAAAATCTGTATGACTGACACCCCGGACTTTCCATTTCCCAGAAAATACCCCAGCCATTGGACGAATATGATAAATGGTCCCTTATGGTCGAAAAATTCCTTGTATGGTATTAATCCTTCTCTTGAAAATCTGCCCATTGCAAGAAAAATATCTGAATCATATCCTATATATTTGTGGTTATAGAGACAAGATGTTCCTAACGAAAATATTGTAAGAAATAATGCAGATACTCCCAAAAAGATAAGTACTATAAATATTGTTTTCTTTATATCTTTCTTATTTATCTTCATGTTATGTGCCTGTTCCTCTGCGTTATAACGCTTTATCTATTGTAACAATATTTCCGGCATTTTTTACGATGCTGTTTTCGGGTACATCCTCCTCCACAACACAGCCCGCTCCGATTACTGAGTAGTCACCGATTGTCACTCCCTTTAACACAACCACACCGGAGCCCAGCCAGCAGTGTTTACCAATTCTTGTGGAACCCACACTGTAACCCTGACTTTTTATTGACTCTTCATCATCTCGAAATTTATGATTATGATCATACACATGACAGTTCTCACCGAATATTGTACCATCCCCAATACTTATATGCTTGAGGGAATTTATGGAACAATTGTGATTAAAAAAGCAGTTCTCACCAATCTGAATTTTGCCGCCCTCTATAGCAATGTGAAATCCGTCACGCCAGGTTGTTCCTTTTCCGATTTTCAATTTGTTTCCAAAAACTATTGTATATACCACTTTTTTCACTGCTGCTTTCATGTGGTACCATAATTTTAAAATTTTCATAATTTATACGAATCCTTTTAAGCCAATTCCAATCATTTATACCAATCAGGTTGCAAATCAATCTTGTAAAAGTGCATTTTCATAAAATACTTCCAGCCATTTAGCATTTTCTTTGATATCAAATCCTGTTTTTCTTACTGCTTCATTCATGGCTTGTGCATCCACTTCTGCTGAATAGAATGACAGAATTTTATTTGCCCACTCTGCTGCATCCTGATCTAATGACATATACTGCATTTCTTTAGTCAAATTACACTTATATGTAACTACGTCCGACACCAGACACTTTAATCCCACTGACTGTGCTTCAATTAGTGTAACCGGAAAGCCCTCACTTATAGATGGCATCACCAGCAAATCCATTGCCTGCATTAATTCATCCACATCATCTCTCACACCAAGAAACCCGACTTTACTTCCGAGCCCCAGTTCCTCCACTTTCTTTCTGATTGCCCCTTTCGTTTCTACTTCTTCTTTCGGTTTTCCACCACCTATTAACAAAAGCCTGCAGTTTGAATGCATCTTATTAACTTCACGAAAGATCTCTATTAAAAATTGATGATTTTTTTCATAAGTAAATCTACCTACATGACCGATAACCAGTGTTCCATCTTTTATCTTTAACTGTTTTCGTATTTTCCGTCTTACCTGTTCATTAAAAGAAAATTTATTCGTATCTATAGCATTTTTCATAAATGTCACATCTTCTGTGGTGCCGTATAGCCATTTGGCAGGCTCCTGACCACAGGCAAATCTATGAGTGTACATTCCTTTTAATTTATGTCTGAAATACAATCTTGCCGGTAATTTGAGATTAAAATGTTTTGGCACAGAATGCGCATGAACAATTCGCACCGGAACACCCACCTGCTTTGCAATCTTTAAACCAAAATAACTTCTTTCTTCTAAATGAGAATGTATTATTTTATATTCCGGATGCTGCCTTAAAAACTCTCTGAGCTCCTTCTTGTATCTTGCAAATTTCCCCGGATATAATGGAGACATGTGATAAACATGGCCGCCAAGCCTGACTATCTCATCTTCATAATCTGCTTTTTCCGGTCTGTTAATCAGAAAATCCATCTGAATTTTGTCTCTATCTATATTTCTTAAGTAATTCATCATCATGGTTTCGGCTCCTGCCCTGTCCATGACAGTAATCAAAACCAGCACATATATTTTATCCATCATTTCCCTAAATACACTTCTCTGTATCTGTCACAAAGCCCATTGCTATTATACTTTTCCATAACTTCTTTATGGGCACCTTCTGTAACTCTGATATCTATTTCTTTTTCCAGTTTTCTGATTACTTCAGCAAACTCTTCTGCTGTGTTGCAGATATATCCTGTGACATAATCAGAAATCACATCCTTGTTTCCTACTACATTGCTGACAATACACGGTTTTTTCATATACATTGCCTCCAGCAGTGATATCGGCAGTCCCTCCCATCTGGACGGGAGTATAAACACATCACCCTGTTTTGCCAGTCGCAGTGCATCTTCGCTTTCTGTCCATCCTGTCACTTTAATGTTAGGACTGGTAAGACATTCTTTCATGTCACCATCGCCAATCCAAATAAACTGAACATCCGGTACCAATTGAGCGGTCTTATTAAACAATTCCGGATTTTTCTGGTAACTGATTCGCCCCACCGTATACACCGTAAATTTATTTTTCGGATATACACCCTGATCCAATGTCAAAACCTGATCCAACCGTTCCGTATTAATACCATTGCTGATATAAGTGGATTTTTTCGTAACCTTCTTGCTTTCTTCCCACTCACTCTTTCCACACGCAATTGTCATGCAGTTTTTCTTTCCACATATTTCTTCTATCTTCTTATATATATTTTTTTTTAAATTGGAAACATCCTCCATCAAGAAACTGTAACCGTGTGGCGTATAGAACATTCTATGTTTTTTTGAATTAATCGTTATTCGTCCTATTGCACCGGCCTTTGAAGAATGCATATGAATAATATCAGGAGAACTGCTTTTTACGATTTTGCGTAATTCTAAGCACGCCTTAATATCTTTTACAGGATTAAGACTTCTTTCGAAATTTTCTACTTTTATAAGCTTTATAGTATCATCAAAATAATCTGCATAATTTTCAGGAGTTTCGCTTCTGATCCCAAAAGCTATTGTCACTTCAAATTCATTACATAAGCCATTTGCCAACTCAACTAAATATGTGAAAACGCCTCCGCCCATGGCTTCTACAATATGCAATATTTTCCTTTTTTCTGCCATACTGAGCATCTCCTTTAGTAAACTTCTATCGGTATAAATACCTCCCATTTACATACC
>JAUUNJ010000303.1 GCA_030844625.1 Roseburia sp.
CTATTTATGAAGAACAGAACATTTAAAAAAATATTATCTATTTTCCTTGTTTTTTCACTGATAATTACACTGCCCATTGCGCAAACGAAAACTACGGAAGCGGCATCTAACAGTGTAAAAATTAAATATGACGTAAACGGAGGATTCTTTAAAAACACCAAATATAAGGGCAAAAAAATTGTCACAAAAAAAGTTTCTAAAGGCTCTAAAAGAGGAAGTTCCTTTAAAGTAAAAAGAGAAAACTATGTATTTCTTGGATGGTACACAAAGAAAAAAGGTGGAAAGAAATACACCTCATCCACTAAGGTCACAAAGAATCTTAAACTCTATGCCAGATGGACAAAGCGATATAAAGTAAATAAAAAATACGCTAAAATCTTGGGAATTAACGCTTATTTATCATTAGATGATTTAGAAGCCGACACTGGAATGTTGCATTTAATTGATAGCAATAGCAAATATTATCCCTATAAAGAAATTTATGAATCAAAGAACGGTGACTTGTATTACACAGAAAAACGCATACACGGTTCTGGAGAAAATGCATATACATACTATACCGTTATCCGTATTGTTACTAAGGCAAAAAATGTTGTGAATATCCAAAAGACTACCAAATATAATAAATTCTTTAAAAAACTGGGGGTAAGCAAATACAATACTGTCAAAAAAAATAACAAAATCATCTTTGATTTCATATGTGGTATTTCCAATATAATTTATCAAGACCCTGAAGATAGCGATTGGCAATATGTAAACTGGAAATTTAGTACAAATTCCAAAAAGAAAATTAAACCATCTACTAAAATCACATTAGATTTGATTGAAGAATGGGAAGAATTGTAATATCTTCAATGTGTATAGCAGGCGATGAAAAACAACTTTTATATTGAACAACTAAACCATTGTGCCTAATAATACTATTGCAAATTTTTGTATTATATTTTTTCTCAATCTTTTATACTTTCTCAACCCATAAAAAGAAGGAACAATTTTTAGATTGTTCCTTCTTTTTATGGGTAACAAACACAAACGTGTTCGCAAAATTACTAATAAGTATATGAACATTTCATATTTGCATATCCTATGATTATGCCAGTTTTTCCTTAGCAACATCAACTAATTTTGCAAATCCTTCAGCATCATTAACTGCCATTTCAGCTAACATCTTTCTGTTCATTTCAACACCTGCTAATTTAAGTCCATACATAAATTTGCTGTATGAAAGTCCGTTAATTCTTGCAGCAGCATTGATTCTTGCAATCCATAACTGTCTGAACTGTCTCTTCTTCTGCTTTCTACCTGCATATGCGCTAGTGAGCGCTCTCATAACTGACTGCTTTGCCACTCTGTACTGCTTTGATCTAGCACCTCTATAACCTTTAGCCAGTTTTAATACTCTATTATGTTTCTTTTTAGCGTTCATTCCGCCTTTAATTCTTGCCATTTCTATTTCCTCCTACTTTAGATTATAAATAAGGTAAAATCTTCTTCATATTCTTTACATTTGTAGCATCAGTTGTTGTAGCTTTTCTGAGATTTCTCTTTCTCTTAGCTGATTTCTTTGTTAAGATATGTGATTTGTAAGCTTTATTTCTTTTAAGCTTTCCTGTACCTGTCTTTTTGAAACGTTTTGCAGCCGCTCTGCTTGTCTTAATTTTTGGCATGTTTTTTTCCTCCTTAAATATCTTCTAAAAGCTTAACGCTTTTTTTCTAAAAACATTGTCATGTTTCTGCCTTCCAATTTTGGTGCCTTAACAATAGATGCAACATCTTCAAGCATCTGTGCAAAGTCATCCAACACATGTGCATTACTACTAATGTGAGCCATCTCTCTTCCTCTGAATCGAAGCGTAACTTTTACCTTGTCACCTTTCTCGATGAATTTTCTGGCATTATTCGCCTTAGTTCTAAGGTCATTAATCTCTACATTAGGGGATAATCTGATTTCCTTTGTCTCGACAACATGCTGTTTCTTTTTTGCTTCCTTCTCTCTCTTCTGCTGCTCATATCTGAACTTACCATAGTCCATAATCTTGCATACAGGCGGCTGAGCTTTCGGAGCAATCTTAATCAAATCAAGTTCTGCCTCTTCTGCTAATCTCAAAGCTTCTCTGGAAGACATAACTCCCAACTGTTGTCCCTCTGTTCCAATAACACGAACCTCTTTATCTCTAATCTGTCCGTTAATCATTAAATCGCTAATAGTATTGCACCTCCAAATAATCAAAATCCACAAAAAAAGTGGACAATCTACCAGACTATCCACTAAAATTCAAAATCCATGATAAAAATATCATCTTGAAAATATAAACCTGGAATCACTTTCAAAGTGTCTGGGTGAGAGTGGATACTCTGCTTTCTTTTTACATCAAGAGATATAATAACACCATAAAATCATTCTGTCAATATATTTATCATAAATCATCTATATTTTTTACTAAGAGCAAGTACATTCAAAACTTCCGCATTCCGTCTGACTCTGATGTCTGGCACCATTGCCTGCAATTCCGATTTCTCCTGCATGGCATTTTGCGTTGTCATTAAAAATGCAGTTCTTCGCCTCACATTTTACATCCAGATTGGTTTCCGGTCCCTTTTCACAATGGCATGCTTTCGCTGTTTCACTGTCTAATTTCTCTTTAAAGCTTCCACAGTAAGTAGCATCTACCACTGTGGCATCTTCTCCCTGTACCTGAATTTCATCTCTACAGCATTTTTTAGATTCATTATAATAACAATTTTTTACATTACAATTTAATTTTGGCATAATAGCACCCCACATTAATTTATTTCGGAATATACCGATATCATTAGTGTGGAGTGTTTTTTATTTTTTATTCAATTTGTTTGCCAAAGCTTATGTCCCTTGCTTTTATTATTTCTGCTCTTCAACCTGACGAATTTCCTTTGTATCAATTTCCTTGCAGATTTGTTCAATAAACTGGCTTAAAGGCTTTACTCCTTCATCACCTGCAAATCTACTTCTCACTGATACAGTTCCATCAGCTTCCTCCTGCTGTCCTACAACCAACATATATGGAAGTTTATCCAATCTTGCCTCACGAATCTTATATCCAATCTTTTCCGAACGGGCATCAACAGTTACATCCACATGCCTTGCCTTAAGTTCTGCTGCAACATTCTGAGCATACTCTTCATATTTTTCTGAGATAGGAAGCACTCTTACCTGCTCAGGACACAGCCATGTAGGAAACTTGCCTGCATATTTTTCAACAAGCCATGCCAGTGTTCTTTCATAACATCCAATTGATGTTCTATGAATAATGTATGGGCGGACCTTATCGCCATTCTCATCAATATAGTACATATCAAACTGTTCTGCAAGAAGGGCATCCCACTGAATCGTAATCATTGTATCTTCTTTACCATAAACATTTTTTGCATTGATATCTACTTTTGGTCCGTAGAAAGCAGCTTCTCCTACATCTTCAACAAATGGAATGTTAAGTTCAGTAAGCACTTCACGAATATGTTGTTCCGTCTCCTCCCAGACTTCCGGTTCTCCAATGTACTTTTCACTGTTTTCAGGATCCCATTTTGAAAGGTGATATGTTACATCTTCTTCCAGACCAAGTGTTGTAAGGCAATGATGTGCAAGCGCAAGACATCCCTTAAATTCTTCTACCATCTGGTCAGGTCTTACAATCAGATGACCTTCTGAAATCGTAAACTGACGAACTCTTGTAAGCCCGTGCATTTCTCCTGAATCTTCATTTCTAAATAACGTGGAGGTTTCTCCGTATCTGCACGGTAAATCTCTATAGCTTTTCTGACTCGCCTTATATACATAATACTGGAACGGACATGTCATAGGGCGGAGCGCAAAAACCTCTTTATCTTTCTCCTCATCACCTAAAACAAACATTCCTTCCTTATAATGATCCCAGTGTCCCGAAATTTTATACAAATCAGATTTTGCCATCAATGGTGTTTTTGTACGCATATAACCCCATTCATTATCCTCAAGATCTTCAATCCATCTCTGTAATTTCTGGACCATTTTAACACCCTTCGGCATAATCAGAGGTAAACCCTGACCGATAACATCTACGGTTGTGAACAATTCCATTTCACGACCAAGTTTATTATGATCTCTGTTCTTTGCTTCTTC
>JAUUNJ010000304.1 GCA_030844625.1 Roseburia sp.
AAAATTAACACCTTGAATGTTATACACTCATTCCATAACACCTTTAATACATTTTCTTTTTTGATATTTTTTTTCTTTGGCATGTTATTTACTATCCAATTTACTATTCGGGATTTTGCCCCCGGATATTTCAATACCTGTTTCATTTTCCCACAAGAACCGGGTACCCTTTATGCGCGCTGGTTCGGCTCCTTTCTTGCTTTTTTATCTTCCCTGTTTTACAATATACTTGTCTTTGAGATAGGCAGGCGGGTGATCCGTCCGGAATCCATGCCCTTGCCAGCACTGTTTGTTATCTTCCTCCACCTTTGTTTCTCCCTCCACTCATGATCAATGTCTTTTCTTCCGGAGATTCCAAAAGGTTTGCAATGTTATCTTTATACCATTTCTGACACTTTTCAACCTCATTTTCCCATGAGTATTCTTTCCCATTCATATAAGAGTCAAAAGTGTCCTTTAAATCCTGAAGTTCCTGCTCTGCTTCTTCCAGCTCCTCTTTATAGCTACGTAAACAATCCTTTTCATTTTCAATATACGCTTCTACATTTGCATATGATTGAACATATTCCTGCTTTTTATGATCCCAACGCACCAAATCCTTCCAATCTTCTGTCGGATTGGCAATTTCTTTTTCACTTAAGCATACATCCTCTTTTGCACTATCAATACGTTCCATAATATTAAATAAATCATCATAGGAATAACATGATAAGTACTGATCTTCGCCAAAAAGAAACTGTAAAAGGTTTTTTTCAGGAGAATCAAGAGCAAACCAACATCTTTCTGCCCATTCTGATGCGTACATCCTTTCGTCACTTCCATTTGAATATGTGCCATTCACAATATCCCCAATGAAATTTTCCAATAACTCGGCTGCAGTTAATCCATAGCTTAATGCCTTTTCTGCCAGTCTTTCTACATCAGCATCTGACAAATTCAAATTATAATTTCTTGATTTAATTGTTTTAATTTCCTCTTCCTGGTTTATTGGTCTTCGTAATGTCATATGTATAATTCTCCTTTACTATTTCAATTATTTTAAAGGGATAGAGAGGACTCGAACCTCTATTTAAATTCAGGATACAGTTAGGAAAAAATAGACGTAAATGTAAACTATAAAATAGATCGATCATCTCGATCTCAAGAAGAAATCCTGAACAAGCTCTACCTGTCGAGCATCTATCCCATATCCTATTTAGTCCCTGAACTTCATATTAAATGCTTCATCCGGATTCATTCCATTCCAGAGACGGCTGCGTATGGTTCCCTCTTTTTCCTGTAAATTTAGCTTACGAATGGCTGAAGAAATGGAATTATATAAAATTCCATTCACTGTAATCGGTTTCCCTTGTCTGCTTATTTTTTTAGGTTTATTCAAAGCATCCTTAAATGAGTATCCATATTTTAGCCGGTTTCTGATCAGGTCCTGGTCTTTTTCATTCTCCCTGCAAATTTGAGCAATAGATTTTTTTGCACCCTGATCCATACTGTATTTACACCTCAGATCCGTTTTCTGGCATGCCTGCTCTACAGGCATACCTCTACGGATTCTTGCAGTTAAAGTCTTTTCGTTGATACCTGCATATTTTGCTAAATCCTTTAAAGAACCAAATTCTTTCCCGTCAAATTCATACATTGGTTATTTCTCCAAATACTAATCACTTAAATCAAACTCACCGTCTTTATATTTGATCAGTAGTTTTTTAATAATTGCTTCCATCTCGTCTGCACTGGTTCCTTGATCAAAGTAATCTTCCAGATCTCTGGTTTTAAACGTAACTTTTGTTTTCGGTTTTACCTTTGACGGCACTACAAGCAACGATATTACCCGTTCATTAGTAAGCGGTTTTCCTTCCTGTTTAACTGTCTCTCTGAGGATTTTCGCCTGCTCTAACGTCGGAATACTATGAAACTGTTCAATATATTTATACAAAGCATCCTGGCTTTCACTGTCCAGGAACGCAAGCTCAACTCCAATCTGAACTGTAAGTTTCTTATTATCTATCATTGCTAAAAAAGCATCCGACAAATAAGACAACCGCACATATCTCTGTACCTGCCGCTTTGAATCCTTGCCAGCACCAACGCTCTCCGCAACATCCGTCCTGTTGTTTCCAAGCTTTTTTTCCTGATCCAAACACATCCGGTAGGCTTTTGCTTTTTCACTAGGAAGTATTTCATCTCTACCATATATATTTGTGTGTGCCATCAATTTTGTTGCCGTGTAATCATCCACATCAAGGATAAATACTGGTACCTCATCAAGATTATTCTGCCTTGCTGCTTCCGTCCTGCAATGTCCTGCTAATATCTCATATTTACCATTATCTGCAGGACGGACTAAAATAGGCTGAATAATCCCATTTTCCTTTATACTGTCAACCAATTCCAAAAATTTATCTGTTTCCGTATCTACACGAAATGGGTGATTTTTAAATGGCACCAATTGAGATATTTTCAAAGTCTTTGGTTTGTCTGTCTTTAACTCAATCTCTTCTTTCTCCAATTCCTTCTCCAGAGAAGGATCTAACAAATAAGACGTATCCATTTGCTGTAAATTGTGGAAAATATTTTTACCTGGCATATTGTTTCCCTCCTGTTACTGTTCTGTCTCTGTCTTCAAAAACTCATTGACAAAATCGCCAAATACCATTGCGGAAGATGTTTTCGGTGCATACTTAAAAATACTCTGTCCTTCACCGTCAGACTCAGAAAATCTCACAGAATGAGGAATATATGTATCAAAAATATTGATTTTATCCTTATAGTTTTCACTAAAAAATGCCATAAGATCTTTATCATTATTGGTATTGATTCTAACCATGGTGAACAATATTCCCAGTATCTCCGGTTTTGTCCTGGTTCCATTCAATTTCCGGATCTGATTAAGATATCCGAATAAATTCTGCATAGCTCCTGCCCCCAGAAACTGAGGTTGTACCGGAATAAGTACTTCATCTGCGCAAAACAGAGCATTAGTCACATAGATTCCCAAGCCTGCAGGACAATCAATAAATACATAATCATATTTATCTTTGACAGTAAGTACATATTTTCTCAGTGTAATCTCACGCTGCATTGCATACATAAGTTCATTTTCAAATGCATGTAACTCTGTTGTGCTACAAATCACATCAATTCCTTCTTCCTGATGCATGATTGCATAGTCTTCTGGAATGTCTTCACAATCTTTTTCTGCTCGCAGAATGTCCATGATTGTTGGTTCGTTATTCTGTAAAAATAAACCTAATGAAGTTGTCAGATTCTTGGATGGATCAAGATCAATCACAAGAACCTTTTTACCTTTACCGGCTAATCCAATTGCCAGATTTTTTACCGTAGTGGTCTTAGCCACACCGCCTTTTTCATTTACACATGCAATTACTTTACTCATAATCTTTTCTCCTAACTGTAATTTGATATTGAAAATATAGCTGCTTTGTGTTATCATTTAATAAATATCGGGTGATTAAGCATATAATCTTCCTAATATTGGATGATTTTGTTCCTTGCGCGGAGCATTTTACTTAATTCCCTTGAGGTCTTGTTTTGCAGAACAAGACCTTTTTTTCTGTGATAACTATTTTTAATTGGAGGATTACTATGAAAAATACGAAATCTATGGCAGCACGTATTACTTACCTTAGAAATGATATTCTTCATATGACACAGGCAGAGTTTGCTTCAACGTTAAAAATAAGTCAGACCTATCTTTCTCTTCTTGAATCTGGCAAAAAAAGCATTACCGAAGCTATTATTTCAAAGATCTTGACTACATTCCGTATTAATTCGGATTGGCTGATCTCTGGGCTAGGGACTGATCAGGATATATTTTTGGATAAGATAGATCCAAAAAAATATATCATCCAACCCGATACAGCTGCCGCATTATATGATCTTCAAAAATTATGCCATCTTTCAGATAATGAAACATCCTTTGTATCCTGGTTTATTTCCTTGCCTGCAAAAGATCGTGCTCTGTTTTTATCCTGCATAGAAACATTCTCTGCCTTTGCAAGATCTTACCCCCCTGGATCATCATGATTTTTCTCCTGCCTTTTCTCATTCTGCCAGATATTTTGCGTA
>JAUUNJ010000305.1 GCA_030844625.1 Roseburia sp.
TTTCTTAAGCTGCTGAATCTGCTTTTGTGCAAACTTATAGCTTATATTCCCCTGTGACACCAGAAAAATAGCTCCGTCTGCCTGTTTTGCCACGATAGCAGGATCAATAACCTGTCCAATAGGCGGCGTATCTATAAATACATAATCATATTCCTTTTTAGACCGCTCTATCAATTCCCTAAACTTATTATTTCCCAAAAGTTCTGCCGGATTAGGCGGTACAGGTCCTGATAAAATCATATCCATGTTTTTGATATTTGTTATATGCTTTACCCCTTCAAGAGGTTCCACTCCTGACAGGTATTGTGTTAATCCTTTAATTGCTTTATTGATCTTATAACGGCCAATCAAAACTGATTTTCTGAGATCTGCATCGACAAATAATACTTTTTTCCCGGATTCTGCCATGGAAACAGCAAGATTAAAGGTTATCATAGATTTTCCTTCATTTGGCACGCAACTGGTAATCGAAACAACTTTTATTTCTTCTCCACAGAACTGCACGTTTGTCCTTAATGTTTTATATGCTTCTTTTGTTCTAAAATCCAAGTCTGTAACCTTTTCAAGATTAACATTTAACATTGCGATTTCACCTCTTCCTTCTGTATTATATAACCTCTCATTATGACACTTTTTTATCCTTTGGCACTTTTTTCTCACTCTTTTTTTCTAACTGCTTAGAATCACCATATTCACGAGTATTTTTACGCTTTTTCTTTTTGGAATCTGCTTTTCCGCTTTTTTTTGGAATTGCAGCCAAAACGCTGATGCCCAAATAGTTTTCAATATCATCCGTAGTCTTAATAGTATCATCAAAAATAAAAATTAATGATACAATAATCAATGAAATGCCAACTCCTGCAATGGCGCCCAAAAGTGTATATTTTTTTATATTTGGACTTGCCGGAGATGTTGGAAGCTTCGCTTCATCAATTGGATTGACAGCCTCAATACCGTCCATTACGGCCTTTGTTTTTGCATTTGCAACATCACGTACTTTATCTGCAATTGCCTTTGCCATCTTTGGACTGGTACTTGTTACGGATATATCCATAATACGTGTGTCTTCTTTTAATTCTACTGAAATCATTGATGCCAGTTTGGATGTTGACATACTTAGATGTAATTCTTCCTTTACTTCCTGAAGCACAGGCTCACTGGTCAACAATATCTGATAGTCGTTGGCAAGATATGTTGCAAAGGCAAGATCGCTTGTTGTTAATGTTTTCTGTTCCGGATTCTGCTTACTCAAAATATAAACTTTTGTGGTTGACACATATTGAGGTTCAACAAAATAGCGGGCATAGACAAATGCTATACCACCTGTTAAAACACCAACAAGAATGATAATTACTATTTTTTTTGAAATTGCAGAAAATAATCCTCTTAAATCAATCTCAATGTCGTTTTTCGTACTTTCTCTATTCATGTGTATCCTTTCATTATTAAATGTACTCTCCAGCTATAACCCTATTAGGATTTTCAACTAACAGCCATTCTATATATTTTGTATTATATTTCTTTTTTAAATATTTGACACATTCATCCCAATATATACCACGTCTGCCAAGATTATGAGCGTCACTGGCTACAAAATGCAAAAAATCATTGTCAATCAGTCTGGAAACGAATTTACTATCTTTCCCGAAAACACTGGTAACATTAACCTGCATATACGCTCCCATTTCAACAAGGTGATTAATGTTTTTCCAATGAATCCCCTTAAATACTGCCCGAAGGCACTTGTATCTTTCACAATGGGCGACAATAGGTATATATCCACCAAGTAAAAGCAGATTCAATGACTTCTCCATTATTGAATAATCTATGAATGGATAAAACTCCACAAGTACATAAGACGACTCTGCCAAGGAGCGAATGTATCCCTGCTGAAGCATATCAACCATATCCCCGAAGGACATAATCTCGTTTCCCAGGTATAATTTCATTTCCGGAATGATATCTCTTATCTCAGTCTGAAGTTGTTCAAAACGTTTTTCAATCACTTCAGTTTTCGGCATATATTTTCCTGCATGATAATGGGGTGTTAAAACAACTGCCCTAACGCCTTGCTCATACTCCGCCTTTAGCATCTCTATTGACTCCTGAATCGTACGGGCTCCATCATCTACCTGAAACATAATGTGACTATGAATATCTGTAATTCCCTTCATAACCAGATCCTCCTGAATGTCACAATCCTAACTCATTGTATCAGAAAACAAATAAGGTTACAACCACAATCCTTTTCTGTATTATTCTCCCATATTTGCCAATTTCGCCGCCTGATCCGCTGCGATACAGTTATCAATAATCTCACTTATATCTCCATTCATTACAGCATCAAGGCGGTGGGATGTAAACTTGATTCTATGATCGGTAACCCGCCCCTGTGGAAAATTATAAGTTCTGATTTTTTCTGATCTGTCTCCTGTGCCAATCTGACTTCTTCTCGCCTCAGATTCAGCATCCTGTTTCTTCTGGCATTCCAGTTCATATAATCTGGCTCTCAATACCTTTAAAGCCTTATCTTTGTTCTTTAACTGTGATTTCTCATCCTGACAGGAAATTACAATTCCCGTTGGAATATGTGTAAGTCTTACCGCAGAATCCGTTGTATTTACGCACTGTCCGCCATTTCCTGATGCACGGAATACATCAAACCGACAATCATTCATGTCAATCTCAACATCAACATCTTCTGCTTCCGGCATAATTGCAACCGTAGCTGTTGAGGTATGGATTCGTCCTCCTGACTCTGTTACAGGAATTCTCTGCACACGGTGAACACCACTTTCATATTTCAGTTTTGAGTAAGCACCCTGACCATTAATCATAAAAACAACTTCCTTGAATCCACCAAGACCATTTTCATTTAAGGAAATCATTTCTGTTTTCCATCTTTGGGTTTCGGCATACATACAGTACATTCTGTATAATTCTGCTGCAAACAGCGCCGCTTCATCTCCACCGGCACCACCTCGGATTTCGACAACAACGTTTTTATCATCATTTTCATCCTTTGGCAGAAGAAGAATCTTTAATGTTTCTTCCAGTTTTATAATTTCAGCCTTTGCATCATTTAATTCATCCTTTGCCAGTTCTCTCATTTCCTCATCTGTCTCTTCATCAAGAATTAGCAGACTGTCTTCTATGGTCTCTTTTGCCTGCTTGTATGCCTTATACGCTTCTACTATCGGAGCTAAATCACTCTGCTCTTTCATTAATTTTCGAAAATTACTCTGATCACTTACAATATTGGGGTCATTGAGCTGTTCCATTATTTCATCATATCTTTCCAGTATTCCATCTAATTTATCAAACATTTTTATTCCTTTCCGGCGATGACAACCCTGTCATGTCCTGACAGATCTTTATGTACCTTTATATCTTTTAATCCATATCTATTTAAGATTTCAGGCACGGCATCACCCTGATCATATCCGATTTCAAACATTATCTTTCCTTTATCATTAAGATAAAAATTTAATTTTTTAGAAATAAGCCTGTAAAATTTTAATCCGTCATTATCCCCGTCAAGGGCAATAATGGGTTCATAATCTTTCACTTCCTCCATAAGTGTATCAATTTCACCGGTTTTAATATATGGAGGATTCGAAATTATCACATCGAATTTTTCCTCTATATTTTTAAACAGATCAGACTGTATGAAATTTACCTCTGCATTATTTTTATCGCTATTTTCTCGCGCCAGTGCCAATGCTTTATAAGATATGTCTGCTCCGGTCACCTCTGCCATAGGACATAGTTTATCCACTGATATGGCAATGCAGCCCGAACCAGTGCACATATCCAGTACCTTCACGGTCTTTCTCTGCATATGAATGTATTCCACCGCTTTTTCCACCAGCAACTCTGTATCCTGCCGCGGAATGAGAACATTCTCGTTCACTTTAAAAGGAAAACCCATAAACTCCTGGACTCCTGTTATATACTGTAACGGAATTTTGTCTGATCTTTTTTTTATCAGGGCAAGAAACCTTTTTGCCTGATGTTCGTC
>JAUUNJ010000306.1 GCA_030844625.1 Roseburia sp.
ATGAATGTAGAACTAATTACGGAGACGAACCTGATGAAAATCACAGTTACGTCCGCTGATCCTATAGAATCTTTTAAGATTATTGGTGCCATAATGAATAATTATGATGCGTTGTCCGAATATCTTACTTCAGATGCGGTTTTTGATACACTGAGAGCACCGGTGGTGGCAACTTATCCCGACAATATACTGATGCCAAATAATAAGTCTGTTCAGATGGGACTGATCAGTGCATTTATAATGGCGTTTTTAATAGCGGCAGCCAGTGTTTTCAGAAAAACCATAAAAACGGAAAATGTCATTGAAGAACAACTGGATACAACTTTGCTTGGAACAATTTATCATGAAAGAAAAAATAGAACGATTAAGTCAAAGATAGCACAAAATGTAAAGGCTTTACTGATTACAAGTCCTATCATTTCAGCAAAGTTTATCGAGTCAATTAATAATATCAGAATAAAGATGGAATATGAGCATGAACGTCATCCGGAAAAGAATGTGTATATGATTACGAGTGCGTGTGAAAATGAAGGTAAGTCTACCGTCACAATTAACGTGGCACTGTCTCTTGCAAGAGAGGGTAAAAAAGTAATTGTCATTGATGCGGACTTGAGAAAACCGGCAATCTATAAAATGCTTGACATTCCTAAGAGACAAGTAACAGATTTGGTGAAACTGCTTCAGGGAGAATGTGGTCTTGATGAGGTGATATATAAGGAAGAGAAACTGGGTGTTGATCTGATTATGTCCTCCAAAGGTTATTCTAACACCCATGAATTTATTAAATCCGGTGCAATGATGGATTTGATTAAAAAATGTCGTGCGATGGCAGATTATATTATTATTGATACGCCTCCTATGGCTTTGGTATCGGATGCAGAAGTTTTGCTTGATCAGGTTGATTTTGCGGCGATGGTTGTAAGGCAGGATTATTCGTATGAAAAGGATATTTCCGGTTGTATTGATATCATGAACGATTCTAATGCTAAATTATTGGGATGCGTCTTGAATGACTATAAGGTTTTTGGTGTAAATTCCAAGAAACATTCTTATGCTTATGAACAGAATGACAGAAAGGCGGTGGAAATTTATGGAGAATAATAGTTTAAACCGCATCGGTGCTTCTGTGGAAAAAGAACCGAAAAGTCTTGCAGAAATAATGGAAAACTTTTTTAATGGTTTCAGGAAACTGTGGTGGTGTGCTGTCCTCTTAATGATAGTGGCAGCGGCGTTAGGTTATTTGTATTACAGAAGTTCATATATACCGAACTATCAGTCTGAGGCTACTTTCACAATTACTGCGCCGGAATATGATGGAACAGATCAGTCCTATACCAATAACAGCCAACTGGCATCTGTGTTAAGTGTCAGTTTTGATTATCTTATCAATAATGAAGTGTTTTATGAAATAATTGAGAAAGATATCGGTGTTGATTATATGCCGTCAACCCTTACCGTGTCGGCAGTAGAGGAAACAAACATTTTAAGCATAATAGCATCAGGAGCCGATCCTGATTTAAATTTAAAAGTTATAAATTCAGTCATAGAAAATTATTCCAGTGTGGCAGAATTTGTTTTAGGTGATACAAAAATTACAGTTCTGGAACAGCCGACTGTAGCTGATTCTCCAATCAATCCATATTCACCTGTCAGCGCGGCGATGAAATTTGGATTTATCGGATTTATAATCGGGTTGATTCCAAGTATACTTTATGGATTTTTTGTAAGGACAATTAAATCAAAAGAAGATGTGGAAGAATATTTAAGTGTTTCCTGTTTTGGGGCATTACCGGCGGTAATGCTTAAGAAGAGGGAGAAAGAGTTATCCAGTTGTTCGATTCTCAACAAGGATGTGGGCTTTAGGTATTTGGAGGCTATGCGTGCAATCAGTTCCAGATGCGAGAAAGAACTTATAAAAAACAAATGCAAGGTGATTCTTGTGACAAGTACACAGGAAAATGAAGGAAAGAGCACGTTTGCAATGAATTTGGCATATTCTCTTTCTAAAACGCAAAAAAAGATAATGCTTATTGATGGAGATTTAAGGAATCCAAGTCTCCGCAAACTGGCACAGGCAAAATTACCACAGTACAGTATGGACAAGTTTCTTGATAAAAAAATTAAGAGCAGTGAGGCTATTGTAAACTTACCGGCAACCCGTGTTCTTTTACTGGCTCCGGATGAAGTTTCACGAAATCCTGTTAAATGCCTTAATTCGGAAACTATGGCACGTTTTATTGAAGAAGGAAGAGAAGTTGTAGATTATGTTATTATTGATGCTCCGCCATGCGGTCAGGTATCAGATGCGGCAGTTCTTGCAAAATATAGCGATGGTATTATTTATGTGGTTAAGGAAGACGGGGCTAAGGTTAATAAAATTCTTGATACAATTCAGGAATTTTCTTACACAAGAACCCCCATTCTTGGATGTGTGTTAAATGGAAGTGTTGGAAAATTAAAGTTATCCTATAGTTATGGAAAACACTATGGTTATGGTCAGTATGGTTATGGCAGATATGGAGAGGTTTCTGATCAGGAATTCCAGACTAAGTCCAGAAAAGTTTCAAAACACATATTAATGAAAACTACTGATGAGCAAAAAAGAGCTTTGGAAGCACAGAGAATTACAGAAGAAGAAAAAACAAAGAAAGAAAAACAGAAGTAATGAACAAATTTTTTGCAATACTTAAGAAATATTCGAAAATATTATTTACAGTTTATGTAGTATTTTTAATTTTGGTTATTGTTTTAAAGTTTCCTACAGGAATGGTAAGAAATATGGTACAGGGATGGTTTGATGGACAGGAAGTTGTAAGAATGTCTCCTCAAATGATTCCGTTTAAAACGATTATAGAGTATGCTGGAAATGTTCATTCTTTAAATGACTGGTTTATTAAAAACCTTATGGCAAATGTTATTATGTTTATTCCATATGGATTTCTAGTCCCTTTCTTCGCTCAAAAGGACAGAAGGGTTTTGATAAAAGTTGTATTGACCGGATGTACCCTATCTATATTTATTGAAGTTTTCCAGTATGTTACGGCATTGGGACAGTGTGACGTGGATGATGTAATACTGAATACCCTGGGTGTTTTACTGGGAGGATGTATTTATCAGTTGATATATTTATTTGTCCAAAAAAGCAATGGGAAGTAAAATTCTCATTGCTTTTTTAGTAGAAAACTGCAAATACAGTTACAGTCCGCATCGGTTCATTAGTTCCCGTGTTCGTTCAATATTTTCGTTAGAAATACTGTTTAAACGGTTAATATTATTTTTTAGTTCTTTTCGATTTATAAAGATACGCTTAAAATTAAGGCGTATCCAGTAAAAAGGAAGAAGCCATACATGTCTTTTTAATATGGAACCGTAATAATCAATCATTGTATTTCTGTCGGGGAAAATTTTTTTTCTCCAGGATATTTTCGTATCTTCGCGAGCCACTATGGCGTTGGCTTCCTGTTGGGATTTTCTACCAAAGGCACCATTAGAGAACAGATAATTTCCTAATAATTCCAAAGTGCGGGAAGTATCTTCATCAGGTTTAAAATCTCCAAACCAGAAAGATACAAGCATACGAAGATTCCGCTCAAAAATATTTAATTTAAGAATACCTAACTCCCTGGTAATGTATTCATAATTCATGTCCGTGTAGGAATTGATAATTATCCATATATCTATTACATGGGTTAGTCCGATTCCCCCATTTTTAAAGTGCTTTGCCATATGAATTATATGGTAAATATAAAAGTTCTCATTTGTCATTTTATATTCATGAGAATTTTCTTCATGTAAACATTTATCCCAGATATTTTTCAGATAATTGAACCATGTTTCATAGCCCTCATCTATTAACTGTGTCTGCATTTCAATTTTTACGCTATTAATGGATTTGAAAAAGGAAACTTCTTTCGGTTCTTTTTTTAGGATTTTATAGCCGTTTTTTGTGAATATTTGGTTGACTAAGTTAAAATCAGCATTTCTGTAGAAAATGTCTATATCACT
>JAUUNJ010000307.1 GCA_030844625.1 Roseburia sp.
TCCTAAAAGTACAATGGGAATTGACATTGAAAATGATTATGAACCTAAATATATAACAATTCGCGGAAAAGGAGAAAAACTTGCTGAACTTAGACGTTATGTAAAAAAGGCGGACAAGGTATATTTGGCAACTGACCCGGACCGTGAAGGAGAAGCTATTTCATGGCACCTTGCCAATGCATTGAAGCTGGAGGAGAAAAAGACAGCAAGAATAACATTTAATGAAATCACCAAGCCAGCCGTAAAAGAGTCATTGAAGAATCCAAGAGAAATAAACATGGATCTTGTAGATGCACAGCAGGCAAGAAGAATTATGGACAGGATGGTAGGCTATAGTATTAGTCCGCTGCTCTGGATGAAAATTAAAAGAGGTTTAAGTGCAGGAAGAGTACAGTCCGTTGCACTTAAGATGCTCTGTGACAGAGAAGAAGAGATTAATGCATTTATCCCAAAAGAATATTGGGATATGGATGCTGTTTTAAAACATAAAAATAAAGAATTTACCGTAAGTTTTTATGGAGATTCCAAAGGTAAAATTGAAATTACCGGAAAAGAACAGTTGGATAGGATTATTCGTGAACTGAAAGATAGTAAGTTTACGGTTAAGGAAGTAAAAAAAGGAAGCAGAACAAGAAAGGCACCAATTCCTTTTACCACAAGTACATTACAACAGGAAGCGTCAAAAGTGTTGAATTTTTCAACCCAGAAGACAATGAGAATTGCACAGCAGTTATACGAAGGCGTTGAAATAAAAGGCAAGGGAAGTATAGGTCTTATTACTTATTTAAGAACGGATTCCACAAGAGTGTCTGAAACTGCTGAGGTCCAGGTGAAAGAATTTATAGAGGACAGTTATGGTGCTTCTTACATGGCAAAAGAGATTAACTCCAAAAAGTCAACAAAGAAGATTCAGGATGCCCATGAAGCAATCAGACCTACAGATGTAAGCATACTTCCGGAAAAAATTAAGGAACAGCTGCCTAGGGATCTTTTCAGACTTTATCAACTGATCTGGAGAAGATTTGTGGCAAGCCGAATGAAAAAATCCGTGTATGAAACCACAACTGTAAAGATTGCTGCAGGGGAATATATATTTAACGCATCAACATCAAAACTGGATTTTGATGGATTCATGAAAGTATATACAGACAGTGATAATGAGAAGGTTGTTACAAATAATACGATTGCGAAACTGGACAAAGATTCAGAAATTGAATTTGAAAGATTTGAAGAAAACCAGCATTTTACACAGCCGCCGGCACATTTTACGGAAGCTGCCCTTGTAAAGGCAATGGAGGAGCAGGGAATCGGAAGACCTAGTACTTATGCGCCTACAATTACAACAATTATCGGCAGAAGATATGTGACAAAAGAAAAGAAAAATCTTTATGTTACGGAACTGGGTGAGGCTGTAAATAACGTAATGAAAACAGCTTTCAGCGTCATTGTGGACACCAGTTTTACAGCAAATATGGAATCCCTTCTGGATGCCGTTGAGGAGGGGGATGTGGAATGGAAAACGGTTATAAGAAATTTTTATCCGGATTTGGAAGCATCAGTGAAAGATGCAGAAGAAAAACTGGAAAAAATTCAAATAGCAGATGAAGAATCTGATGAAATCTGTGAAGAATGTGGCAGACGGATGGTAATTAAATACGGTCCCCATGGAAAGTTTCTTGCATGCCCGGGATTTCCTGATTGTAAGAACACAAAACCGTATCTGGAAAAGATAGGAGTAGCTTGCCCAAAATGTGGAAAGGACATTTTGCTTAAGAAAACCAAAAAAGGAAGAAGATATTTTGGCTGTATTGACAATCCGGAATGTGATTTTATGTCATGGCAGAAGCCGTCTACAGAAAAATGCCCTCAATGTGGTGGCTACATGGTGGAAAAAGGAAATAAACTGGCGTGTGCAGATGCACAGTGCGGATATGTGCGTGAGGTAAAGAGTCAGGCAGGGGAAAAATAAAAACAGGTTAGTGTAAAGCATTGGCGGAAAAATAGAGGTTAGAGCTTGAGAATTAATTCTTAGAGTTCTAACCTCGTCTTTGTATATAGGTATATGGTTCTGTTATAATCTGGATATAGTAATAATAGGTGAAAATATTAACAAAGATTCATTTAAAAATAGTTGCAAGACTATTTCTTTTATGTTATGATACTTGAGTTGCATTAAGCACATTTGTGGAGGAGCAGACCGGTGCCCTTGCTCGGGGTTGTCTGATCCGGAGAAGCAGATGGAAGGTATCGGTATTTGCCAATATGAATAACAGACAAATTTACGTCTGCAAATATATTGGAACGGTATCGAATAATAAATAAAAAACCAGGAGGTAGTAAAATGAGCGTTATTTCAATGAAACAGTTATTAGAGGCAGGTGTTCATTTTGGACATCAGACAAGAAGATGGAACCCTAAAATGGCAGAATACATCTACACAGAAAGAAATGGTATTTATATCATTGACTTACAGAAATCAGTTGGTAAGGTAGATGAAGCTTACAAGGCAGTTGCTGATATTGCAGCAGACGGTGGTACAGTTCTTTTTGTAGGTACAAAGAAGCAGGCTCAGGAAGCAGTTCAGACAGAGGCTGAGAGATGTGGAATGTACTACGTTAATGAAAGATGGCTTGGAGGAATGCTTACAAACTTCAAGACAATTCAGTCAAGAATTAAGAGATTAAAAGATATTGAAAAGATGGCAGAAGATGGTACATTTGATGTTCTTCCAAAAAAAGAAGTTGTTAACATCAAGAAAGAATGGGATAAACTTGAGAAGAACCTTGGCGGTATTAAGGACATGAAGAGAATCCCAGATGCAATCTTTGTTGTTGATCCTAAGAAAGAAAAGATTTGTGTTCAGGAAGCACATTCACTTGGTATTACATTAATCGGTATTGCAGATACTAACTGTGATCCGGAAGAATTAGATTACGTTATTCCAGGTAATGATGATGCAATCAGAGCAGTTAAGCTTATTGTTTCTAAGATGGCAGATGCTGTTATTGAAGCTAACCAGGGAGAAGAAATGGTAGCAGAGGAAGCTGTAGAAGCTCCAGTTGAAGAAGCAGCAGAAGATACAGTAGAGGAATAGGCTCAGTGTTGTATAAAGCTTCGCTTTATACAAACAGAATAGATTGAATATTAGGAGGAATAGAATTATGACAATCACAGCAGCAATGGTAAAAGAATTAAGAGAATTAACAGGTGCTGGTGTTATGGCATGTAAGAATGCCTTAGTAGAAACTGATGGCAATCAGGAAGAAGCTATTGAAATTTTAAGAAAAAAGGGTGAAGCTACAGCTGTTAAAAAGTCAGGAAGAATTGCAGCGGAAGGTATTGTATATACAACAGTTAAAGAAGGCAAGGCAGCAATCGTAGAAGTTAACTCAGAAACAGACTTTGTTGCAAAGAACGAAAAATTCCAGACATTCGTAGCAAACGTAGCAGATCAGATTATTGCTTCAGATGCATCTGACATGGAAGCCTTTATGGCAGAACCATGGGCACTTGACACATCAAAGACAGTTAAGGATGAATTAGTATCACAGATTGCTGTTATTGGTGAAAACATGAATATCAGAAGATTTGAAAAACTTGAATCAGAGGGTGTTATCGTTTCATATATTCATGGTGGCGGAAGAATCGGTGTTTTAGTAGAAGCCGACGCACCAAAGAATGAAGCAGTAGAAGAGGCATTAAAGAACATTGCAATGCAGGTTGCAGCTCTTAACGCAAAATTCGTTTCAGAGGATGAAATTGATGAAGATTACATCAATAAAGAAAAAGAAATTCTTCTTGCCCAGATTATGAACGATCCTAAGGAATCACAGAAACCTGAAAAGGTTATTCAGGGAATGATTATGGGACGTATCAAGAAAGAATTCAAAGAAGTATGTCTTTTAGATCAGGTATATGTAAAGGCAGCTGACGGAAAACAGTCAGTAGCTAAATACTTGGAAGAACTTTCCAAGGA
>JAUUNJ010000308.1 GCA_030844625.1 Roseburia sp.
TTGCCCAGATTATAGGAAAGAAGCTTCTTTAGTCTCTGTACAAACTCACTGATCTCTCTTTGGTGACTCATTTGTGCCATCCACTGAATCGAATTCAGTGTATTGAGAAGGAAATGAGGATTAATTTGATAGAGAAGTTTCTCAAACTCCATCTTCTGTATACTTTTTTCCTTTTCTACCATATTGCTGATAAGATTCTCAATCTGTCTCTTCATCTGTTCTACTTCCCTCATCAGGCTGTCAAACTCTGCAATGTCCGACTCTTCATGTACTGCCTGAAGAGTGCCATCCCCAATCTGCACCATCTGTCTGCGGAATTGACTCAGTGGTCGGCAGATCATACGATAAAGATAGAGGACAGACATGGAAAAGATCAGAAACGTTACAACTATGATGAGTGTCATCATCATTCTCCACTGGTTAATCTTCTTCTGATATATATTGTCCGGCAGTGCCACTGCATTAATGTATCCCATCTGACTCCGGTATGCCATAATCTTATAGCCCTCTCTCGTCTGGACTTCATACTCCCCCTTTGAGAGTGATGCAGAAAACAGTTTCTGTCCGTGCATAATGACAGGATTTACGCTGTATTGTGCAACCCCTCTCTCATCCATCTGAATATAAGTGTAGGGATATCCTTCCTTATTTATTTCTTCCGGGGTCTTCATATCAGCCTCTATTTCTGTGTAGATTTCCAGTCTTTTCCCATTGCCAAAAACTACTTCCCTCATGACGGAAAAAACTGTTTTCTCACTACTCCCAAGAATAGACGCATGGGCTGCCTGCATAACATTTCCCGCACACTTCACAACCTTAGGCAGTGCGTTCTGTCTTCCGTCCAGTATTCTGATACCGCTGATAAGTTCCTTTTTCTCTTCCTTGTCATAATAGGTAACGCCTACCAGTTTTGTGTTGACATATCCGAGTCCCGAAAGTTCTTGTCTAAGGGATCTCTGTTCAACAAACCTGTCAAAATTATCCACAGCATCAAGATAACTGTCCGTTACGTTTCCGATCAGACCGCCCGGTCCCATATAGTTCACAATACTGAGCATATCATAATAGGCTTCATCCGTATTCTTCGTAATCTGATCCAGATACATTTTCATGTTATTCTCTATACTGTCATTCTGTATCATTCTCAGTGCCATATAGGATACAATTCCCGCAGCCAGAAGGCTTGTCATCGCACACATCGTCAATATGCCAAGCATTTTTGCCTTTAATGTTTTCTTCTTTTTTTCCCGAGCTATCCCCATATACCTGTTTCTCTCCTCAACTGCATCACTAAAAAAGACTGCGCATCGGCAATATCCCGCCAACGCGCAGTCTGTATTCTCTGTATACAAAACTCCTGACAAACGCCTGTCATCAGATATCCGTGACAGTTGTTGAATTTTATATAGTATATCACACGGTCTGAATAATGTAAAGCAGTTGTCCTGCTTTCCTTTATGATATTCTATTCATAATTTTACAAATACTTACTGTTCATTGATGTTTTCTGTCCATAATACTTTTCATATTTTATGAATATGCATTCTATGAAAAACCGGGACATATGGAGAAAAATTTGTATATTATGTCCTGCTTTTCCTGTCAGCTGGGACATATGTGAAAAAAAGTTCTTATTATGTCCCATACAAATGTCATAACAGGACATTTGTAGCATCTTCTCGTCCACATGTCCCGTTTGACTTTTACAGAAGGACTTTTTTATTATCTTTTTGTCTATATGTCCCATACAGATATCACAGCAGGACATTTCAGGCACCTTTTCATCCATATATCCCATTTGTCTTACACAAAGGGATATTTTTGCCCTTTTTTCTTTATATGTCCTATTTTGTTCTTCTGGCAGACTTTTTGCATAGAGGAGCTATAACTACAAATATTGATAAACTTAGCAGGCGGCAGAAATCATCTGCCGCCTGCTATATAACGTATGCTGGTACACTTATAAAATTGCTGTTTCCAAAAAATGCTGAATGTCCTGAAATGAAGAAAAAACAGCAGTTGCCTCTCCAGTATCCTGTTTTATTCCTGAGCCAGTATAACCAATCACATCAATTCCTGCCTGTATTGCCGCATGAATACCGGTTGAGGAATCCTCAATTGCAACAACCTCATCTTTTTCAGCCTGCAATAACTGTATCGCCTTTAAGTACCCATCCGGATAGGGCTTTCTTTTTTCGCACATATCCCCACATACAATAACTGAAAAATAATCTGTCATTTTGATCCGGTTTAAAGCCGTAATAATATATTTCGCGCTCGTTGATGTTACCAATCCGGCTTTCAGATTCCGTTCCTTCATCCATTGAAATAATTCCTGTAATCCCGGCATGGGACAGATGGCATCATTTTCATAGGTATTTCCCATCTCTTTTCTTCTTTTCTGGTACATTTCCCATGAAACATTTTCTTTCGACCGGCTCAAATAACGCAATATTTTTTCACGGCTGTTAACTCCAATAAATCCTTTTAACTCTTCGTGACCCATATATACACCAAACGATTTGAGAGTTTCCTGCAGATAATGTGCATTTTGAGGTTCCGTGTTTACAATAACACCATCAAAATCAAAAAGAATATATTGTTTCTTCATATAAATCTATCCTTTAGTTATGCCAGCAGCCGTGATGCTTTTTCCTGAATCCATGCTATTTCTTCTTCCGAAAGATCACAAAAATCACTGTTTTCCATAGAGCAATTGGAATCTTGTACATATACTATTTTTGTATCTTTCTGGGTGATTGAATAAAACCAGCATTCTGCCGGAACATTATATACTTTTCCCTGCTCCATCAATGTCAGATCAATAGAAAAACCATTTTCCTTTTTTTCTGCGGTAATCAGAATCGCTTTACCATGTACAAGAATAAACTGCTCATCGGTCGAATGATGGATCTCCAAGTGTTTAATCCCATTAATATCATTGTCCGGTTTCCAGTTTTTAATACATACAAGCCACTTTGGATTTTTATAGACACATAAAATTCCCTCTTCGTTATTTTCATACATATCTGGTTTCATACTTATACCTCCCTAAATTTCTGTTCTTCCTGTAATTGGTACTCCATATCCAAATGCACCTTCTTTTGCGCACATCTTTGCGGCAAACTCCGATGCCTTTTTCATTGCATTTTGAATTTTTACATACATCTGTTCATCTGAACCATCTAAAATCTTATGTTGTGGGGAATTTTTTAACATATCACTTAGGAATGCCGCAAAATAAGAATCTCCCGCTCCCATAGTATCTATAACATCCTCTGCCAATACTGCTTTTGTATATAAAAATTTATCTTTATATAATACATAAGAGCCTTCTTCTCCGACAGTTCCAAGAACAACAGAAACACCATATTTCTGTGCCTTTTTCATTTCTCTCTCCCGTTCATCTTCTGACAAATGTGCACATGACATAATTGCAACAGTTACATACGGACATACATCCCTCAAATACTCATCTGTCCAGCGCATTGAAAAATCATAGGCAATCGGAACCTTTGTCTGATACAATTTTGAAAGATCCTGTTCAATATAGCTGTTAAGATTTGTGTAAATCAAATCATATTGCTGAATATAATCCATATCTTCTTCGTTGAAATCAAATGCATGATCTTTTGCAATTCCACCTTTATTTGAGCCAAGAAAAACACGGTCTGTTTCTTTCAGTGTTACCAAAGCGAAACCGTTTTCTCCCTGAAAATGCCGGCAATGCGTATCATCAATCTCTAATTTTTTTAATGTCTCCTGCACACATTCAGCTACTTCATCATTACCGTATTTTCCAAGATATGCCGAATTGACACCATTCCATTTTGCATATACACATGTATTGACACATTGTCCTCCCGGATACATTTTCCCACGAGATAAATATTTATCACATACATTATCTCCAATCGCTATAATTTTTGGTTCTTTCATAGAT
>JAUUNJ010000309.1 GCA_030844625.1 Roseburia sp.
TGCTGAATTATTAGGACAGGAAGTTAAGTTTGCTGCTGATGATACAGTAGTTGGTGAAAACGCAAAGGCTGCAGTAGCTGCAATGAGTGACGGAGATGTTGTACTTCTTCAGAACACACGTTACCGTGCAGAAGAGACAAAGAATGGCGAGGCATTTAGTAAGGAATTAGCTTCTCTTTGTGATGTGTTCGTAAATGATGCATTTGGTACAGCCCACAGAGCACACTGCTCAAATGTAGGTGTCACAGAATATGTGGACACAGCAGTTGTTGGATACTTAATGCAGAAAGAAATTGATTTCCTCGGAAATGCAGTAAATAATCCTGTAAGACCTTTTGTTGCTATTCTTGGTGGCGCCAAGGTTGCAGACAAGTTAAATGTTATCAATAACTTACTTGAAAAGTGCGATACACTTATCATCGGTGGCGGTATGGCATATACATTTGTTAAAGCCCAGGGTGGTAAAGTCGGTGATTCATTAGTTGATGACACAAAACTTGATTACTGTCTTGATATGATGAAAAAAGCAGAAGAACTTGGTAAGAAGTTATTACTTCCGGTTGATACAGTAGCAGCAGATGGATTCCCTAATCCAATTGACGCTGAAATTGAAACAGTTGTTGTTCCAACAAATGAAATTCCTGATGGAAAAGAAGGACTTGACATTGGACCTAAGACCCGTGAAATTTTTGCAGATGCCGTTAAGAGTGCTAAGACAGTTGTTTGGAATGGACCTATGGGTGTTTCAGAAAATCCTTGTCTTGCAGCAGGTACTATCGCAGTAGCAGAAGCCCTGGCTGAAACGGATGCCACAACAATCATCGGTGGTGGTGATTCAGCAGCAGCAGTTAACAACCTTGGATTTGGAGATAAGATGACACATATCTCAACAGGTGGTGGAGCTTCCCTTGAATTCCTTGAAGGCAAAGATCTTCCTGGTGTAGTGGCAGCAAACGATAAATAGTCTGTTTTAAATAACGTGAAGGAGAATCATAATAAGATGAGAAAGAAAATTATCGCAGGCAACTGGAAGATGAATAAGACTCCTAGTGAGGCAGTTGCTTTAATCAATGAATTAAAACCATTAGTAGCTAACGAGGAAGTTGATGTAGTATTTTGTGTACCTGCAATTGACATTGTACCTGCAATTGAAGCAGCAAAAGGTACAAACATCAACATCGGTGCTGAAAATATGTATTTTGAAGAAAGTGGTGCATATACAGGAGAAATTGCTCCAAATATGCTTACTGATGTCGGAGTAAAATATGTTATCATCGGACATTCGGAGAGAAGAGAATACTTTGCTGAGACAGATGAAACAGTAAACAAGAAAGTTCTTAAGGCTTTCGAACATGGTATTACACCTATTATCTGCTGTGGTGAATCACTTACACAGAGAGAACAGGGTATCACAATTGACTGGATTCGTCAGCAGATTAAGATTGCTTTCTTAAATGTTACAGCAGATCAGGCAAAGACAGCAGTGATTGCTTATGAGCCAATCTGGGCTATTGGCACAGGTAAGACAGCTACTTCTGATCAGGCTGAAGAAGTTTGTGCAGCAATAAGAGAATGTATCGCTGAAATTTATGATGATGCTACAGCAGCAGAAATCAGAATTCAGTACGGCGGTTCCATGAATGCAGGAAATGCAGCTGAATTACTTGCAAAACCTGATATTGATGGTGGATTAGTTGGTGGTGCAAGCTTAAAGGCAGATTTTGGACAGATTGTTAACTATAATAAATAAAATACATGCAGAAGCAGAATGTCGGTGAGAATCCGGCATTCTGTCTTGCTGCGTAATCAAGTATTACAGGAAAAAGGTAGAGATATTGTGAATGGGAAGAAAATATTAAAGGCAGCATTTTTAATGTTTACTATCGTCTTTATTTCTTCAGTTTCTAGCGGCAATGCATATGCAAAGAAAAATTATACCGTTACCCCTAAAAAAGTAGAAAAAATGGCAAAAAAAAATTATAATACCATTTATACCAAGTATACAAAACATTATTTAGGCTTAAATGTATACCTTGAAAAAATGGGAAAAGCTGGTGGAGGTAAGCTGACAATCAAAAAGGGAACATATATTATTTCCAATTCGATTTATGTGCCTTCCAATGTGACAATTGTATTTAATAAAGGGGTTGTATTTAAAAAAATAAATAAGACAGGAACAACTTATAAGGCTTCAGGTTCAATGTGGCAGTTGTGTCCGCGTGATAAAAGCAAGAAGAAAAACAGTATAGGAAAATATAATGGATCAAAGAACGTTACTTTTAAAAGTAAGGGAAAAGTAGTGTTTGATATGCAGCATATAGATGGAATTACCATCGTGTCAGCCCATAATCAGAATGTAGATATTTCGGGGATTACCTTTAAGAATATGAATGGTAATCATTATATTGAGGTAAATGGAACTAAAAATGCATATATTCATGATTGTACATTTTTGAAAGCAAAGAAGAGTACTTTAAAAAAATATTATGCAAAAGAAGCAATAAATATTGATCTGGCTGATGAAAAGACGCATGGATTGCCTTTAGGCTGGGTAAAGAAAGATAAGACACCTTGTTTAAATATAAAAATTGAAAAAAATGTTTTTGATGGAACAACAAGAGGCGTGGGGACACATAAGTTTTCACAGGACAGTAAAGGGAACAACGTTTACCATACAAATATTACAATAAAAAATAATGTTTTCAAAAATATATATGATAATGGTGTATTTATACTGAATTGGAAAAATACAACAATTACAAATAATAAGTTTGAGAACATTGGGACTTCCAATGACAAATCATATAGTTCCGGTGCACATGGAATTGCCGGTGGAGGTGTTGTGGGAATAAACATTACAGATAATAGTTTCTCAAAAATAAAGAGAAATGCCATTTATTTTGTTATTCAGCAGAATGTGGGAGCAGGAAGCGAATATAAGAAAATTGGCGTGAATATTACAAAGGAAGAAACTGAAGCAATGCTTAAGAACACGGTTTCTCAGTGCGGAGATGATATGAATGACATTTTTGCCGGATATGATGTTTTGTATTTCAGGGGAACAGGTCAGAGAAGTAAAAGCAATGCAGTGGGAGTCAATATTAGTACAGGCGAAATAAATTATGATTTTACAATAAAAAAATAAGAAAGAAAAAGGAGAAGAAAAATGAGTAAGAAACCAACAGTATTAATGATATTAGATGGTTATGGATTAAATGAAAAGAAGGAAGGTAATGCTGTAGCAATTGCTAACACTCCTGTAATGGATAAGCTAATGAAGGAGTGCCCATATGTAGAAGGACAGGCAAGCGGTATGGCAGTGGGGCTTCCTGATGGACAGATGGGTAACTCAGAGGTTGGACATCTTAACATGGGTGCAGGAAGAATCGTGTATCAGGAATTAACAAGAATTACAAAGGAAATTGAAGATGGTACATTCTTCGAAAATGAAGAACTTGTAAAAGCAATGGAGAATGTAAAGAAGAATAACAGTGCACTTCACTTGTTTGGATTATTATCGGACGGTGGTGTTCATAGTCACAATACACATATTTATGGTGCTATTGAAATGGCTAAAAGATTTGGTATCGATAATGTTTATTTACATGCATTTTTAGATGGAAGAGATACACCACCTGCATCAGCAGCTGATTATATGCAGCAGATGGTTGATAAAATGGCTGAAATCGGTGTTGGTGAAGTTGCCACAATCTCAGGTCGCTATTATGCAATGGACAGAGATAACAACTGGGACAGAGAAGAAAAAGCATATGTTGCAATGACAAAGGGTGAAGGTGTAGAAGAGACCGACCCGGTACAGGCGATTAAAAATTCTTATGCCAAGGAGGTTACAGATGAGTTTATGCTTCCTACGGTCATTATGAAAGACGGACAGCCTGCAGCAACAATAAAGGATGGAGATTCTGTTGTATTCTGCAAT
>JAUUNJ010000310.1 GCA_030844625.1 Roseburia sp.
TGTTAACACTACGTGTTCTTATAATATTTAAACCTGCTTCCCTTGTCTTTATGGCAGCAACCGTTTGTCCGTAAAATCTGGTATCAACCATTACAAAAGGCCAGCCGGGAGAACATTTGGTAGTTATAATTCCATACTTTCCTCCATTGATATATATATCTTCCATTTCATTTCCCACATCATATATGCCAGCCATACCTGACTGAACATTAATATCAATATGGTTAATAAAACAATGCTGGGCATAATGAGTCCTGAAAGCTACTGCATAGGAATTTCCCCGTCCAAGACTTACATTAATGTTGGAAATCGCACTATAGAATGTACCCGGATTGGCGTCCTCTATTTTTCTTTCATCTTCCTCCATCCTGTTTACAAACCAGAACAGATACCTGTATCCACCCTTGTCATTTGGTTTAGGTTCGTCAAACCCTTTTGCATAATCTGCCAGAATAAATTCCGGTCTGCTCTCTCCGTATCCTATAATCCTTACCGCTTTTGGCACGTAAATAGTACGGCTTAAAATGTACCTTCCCTCAGGCACAAAAAGAACACCATAACCTGCTTTTTTTACGACAGAATATATGGCTTTCTGAAGTTCTTCGGATACATCCTGGCTTCCATCATTTTTTATATCAAAAAATTCTTCCGTAAAATAAACAGCCTTGGCATCCACAAACTTTTCTCTGTAAAATGATTGTCCGTTCATATTCATATTTCCTTTAAAATATTATATAAATTAAGTTTATCAGACCACTACAAGATATTCAATTATAAAAACATTTTTATCCACGTTAGGCATGAGCCATGCACTTTCATAGAAAAAAGAACCTGTTGGGAGTTTTACTCACAAACAGGTTCTTTTTTCTATGAAAGTATTGGGCGAAGCCCGTGACCGAAATGCAGCGCAGCAAAATTGAGGTCCACGCATGGCGATTCTGATTTTTTCATTGAAAGTACAGAAAAGCCCGTGACCGAAATGCAGCGCAGCAAAATTGAGGTCCACGCATGGCGATTCTGATTTTTTCATTGAAAGTACAGAAAAGCCCGTGACCGAAATGCAGCGCAGCAAAATTGAGGTCCACGCTATCCTCTACTGCTTCGGTACTACTGCAAACATTTCAAAATCTTCTGTCCCTTCATTTTTCATTCCGTGCATATGTCCATCAGGACAATAATGGCACATGCCCGGCTTTAATATCTCACTTTTACCATCCATATAAACAGTTGCCTGTCCTGAAATACAATACACAATTTCGCACTCACCTATATGTTCATGTATTCCTATAGAACATCCCGGCTCCAATATTCCATGGAGAATTTTCGCTTTTTCATCTCCCACAAACTTAGCCTTTGCATATTTTTCTCCACCTTTGAAATTTGGAATCACCTGCTCTTCTATCTCACCAAAATTGTAAACCATATCAATTCCTCCCTCTCTTCAAAAGAATAATTATTACAAACAATGATATTACAATTTTTAATGTTTTACAATCTTTTCTATAGGAAGACCTTATGTATGAAATAGCACAATAGATATTTGCATTTCCGATTATTGTGATTTATGATTATAACTATAATTTGTATGAGGAGAGATTAATATGAATATAAGAAGAGCCACTGAAAAAGATATAATAGGAGTAAACAATCTGCTTTGTCAGGTTCTCACCATTCATCATACTGGGCGCCCTGACCTATTTAAAGAAAATGTAAAAAAATATACTGACTCTCAATTATTAGAAATGTTTAAAGATGATTCCAAACCTATTTTCTGTGCTGTCGATGAAAAAGAAAATGTTTTGGGATATGCTTTCTGCATTTTCCAACAGCATATTGACGATAATATCCTGACTGATATTAAGACATTATACATCGATGATTTATGTGTTGACGAAAATTCCAGAGGGCAGCATATAGGAAAACAACTCTATAATTACGTTGTGAATTTCGCCAAAGAACAAGGCTGCTATAATGTAACACTGAATGTGTGGGAATGTAATCAGAGTGCAAAAAAATTTTATGAAAATTGCGGTCTGATTCCCCAGAAAACAGGAATGGAGATAATCCTATAAATGCCTTTTCACTCATTTGTAAATTTCCGCTCTATCAAAAAAAGACTTTCGCACTAATCCGTTTTAATCATCATCAGTACGAAAGTCTTTTCTTTTATATAAGAATAATATTATAAATGCAGTACTCTATCTTTTATTTCCTGTGTACGTCCCTGATTCCAGAACTGTGTTCCAATATAACCACAGGTTCTTCTCGCAACACTCATCTTATCCTGATTTCTGTTTCCACAGCTCGGGCATTCCCAAAGCAGTTTTCCGGAATCTTCATCCTCAACAATCTGGATTTCTCCGTTGTATCCGCAACATTCACAATAATCTGATTTAGTATTTAATTCAGCATACATGATATTGTCATAAATAAATTTCATAACTTCAATTACCGCCTCAATATTATCCTGAAGGTTTGGAACTTCAACATAACTGATGGCTCCGCCCGGTGAAAGTTTCTGGAACTCTGATTCAAATTTCAACTTGCTGAACGCATCGATTTCCTCTGTTACATGAACATGATAACTGTTTGTAATATAGTTCTTGTCTGTAACACCCTTAATTACACCGAATCTCTTCTGAAGGCACTTGGCAAACTTGTAAGTTGTGGATTCCATAGGTGTTCCATAAACCGAATAACTGATATTCTCTGCCTCTTTCCATTCTTTACATTTATCATTCAGTCTCTGCATAACTTTCAATGCGAACGGTTTTGCTTCCGGATCTGTATGTGACTTACCCGTCATTCTTACACACATTTCATAAAGTCCCGCGTATCCAAGAGAAATGGTCGAATATCCGTTAAACAATAATTTGTCAATTGTCTCGCCCTTCTTAAGACGCGCAAGAGCACCGTTCTGCCACAGGATAGGAGCAACATCTGACGGTGTGCCCAGAAGTCTTTCATGTCTGCATCTCAATGCTCTATGGCAGAGTTCCAGTCTCTCATCAAGAATCTTCCAGAACAAATCCATATCACCGTTAGAGGAACATGCCACGTCAACAAGATTAATTGTTACAACACCCTGATTAAATCTTCCGTAAAACTTATAGCTTCCGTCAGGATTTCTCTGACTGTCTTCAACAGTAAGGAATGAGCGACATCCCATACATGTGTAAACACTGCCATTCTTTAATTCTCTCATGACTTTCGCTGAAATATAATCCGGCACCATTCTCTTAGCTGTACACTTGGCAGCCAATACAGTTAAATCCCAATATTTTGAGCCCGGAGCAACATTATCTTCATCCAATACATATATAATCTTAGGAAATGCCGGTGTAATCCAGACACCTTTTTCATTTTTGACTCCCTGTATTCTCTGTTTTAACACTTCTTCTATTAATGTTGCAAGGTCATCCCTGGTCTGTCCTTCAGGAACTTCATCCAAATACATAAACATGGTAACAAAAGGTGCCTGACCATTACATGTCATCAATGTTATAAGCTGATACTGAATTGTCTGAATTCCTCTGTTGATTTCATCTTTAAGTCTCTTCTCTACAATCTGCTTGACCTGCTCTTCTGAATATTCAAGTCCAATCTCTTTGCTTTCTGCCAGAACTTCCTTTGTAATCTTCTCTCTGCTGATCTGTACAAATGGAGCCAGATGTCCCAATGAGAAGGACTGCCCTCCATACTGGTTGCTGGCGACCTGGGCAACAATCTGTGTTGTTACATTGCAGGCTGTATAGAAACTGTGAGGTGTATCAATTTTTGTTTCAGAAATACATGTGCCATTCTGTAACATGTCCTCGAGATTAATTAAGTCACAGTTGTGCTCCTTCTGTGCAAAATAGTCTGAATCATGGAAGTGAATAATTCCCTGCTCATGCGCCTGAACAATCTCTTCCGGCAATAAAATACGTCTCGTCAAGT